>JAFDCA010000245.1 GCA_019313025.1 Deltaproteobacteria bacterium | reverse complement strand
CGAACTTAATCACCCGGGCGGTTTCAGGAAGATCTTTGTTGGCCTTTATAATTTGTTTTTCCACCAATTCATAGACTTCGGGCATCTGGGAAAGCTCCTGATAGCTGGTATAATTGATCTTTTTTCCATCTGCCCATTTCCCTGTTACGGCGTAATCGATGCAAATAACGGCGGTGATATACTCTCGTCGATCTCCAATCACCCAAGAATCCCTCACATAGGGGCTGAATTTCAAACGGGTTTCAAGGTACTGCGGAGAAAAAGGCCGTCCGTCTCTGAGGGTAAAGACATCTTTTGTTCGATCAAAGACCACCAGGTGGCCGTCATCGTCGATGAATCCTTTGTCCCCTGAATGAAGCCAACCGTCTTTTAAGGTGTCTTCGGTTGCTTCCGGGTTTTTATAGTAACCTAAAAATACCGAAGGACTTCGGGTGAGGATTTCCCCGTCTTCGGCGATTTTTATGTCTGTTTCAGGGATTGGATGGCCCACCGTATCGAATTTGATATCTCCGCTGCGATGGACCACGGAAATACCGGCGACCTCGGTTTGACCATAAATCTGCTTAAGGTTGACACCCAATGCATGAAAAAAACGGAAGTGATCCGGCCCCATGGCCGCCCCACCGGTATATGCATTCCTTACGCGGGACAGTCCCAGATGGTCTTTGATTTTCTTTTGCACCGAAATATGTGCCAACCAGTTCAAAAACGACCAATGCCAGGGCACTGATTTTTTCTGAAACTTCAAGTCTGCGACATGATAGCCGATTTTGGTGGAAACCTCATAGCATTTTCGTTTGATCCACGTGCCATCCAGATACTTGACCTGAACCGTCCGGGTCATCTGTTCATACATTCGCGGAGGGGCAAACATCACATGGGGACCGATCTCTCTGATATTTTCATGTGCGGTCTCGGGTGACTCGGGAAAGTTGATGGTGTATCCCACCTGTAGTCCACAGGATATCGACATCATCTGTTCCCCGATCCATGCAAAGGGTAAATAAGAGGCGTAATCATCCGTCGACTGGCATGGATCCACAGCCATAAGATGCTGACCCATGGTCAACATGTTATTATGGGACAGCAGGGCTCCTTTGGGAAGCGAGGTTGTTCCAGAAGTATAAAACAGCAAGGCCACTTCATCTCCGTGGCCTTTTTGGATCATCTCCTCGAATAGCGTCGGCTGCTGTTGCTCAAGTTCCCGGCCTAGTTTTTGAACCTCCTTGAGGCTTATCAGATAGTCTTCATCATAATTTCGCATCCCCTTTGGATCGTCCCAGATGATTTTTTCCAGCTTGGGGCATTGATCAAAAACAGATATGGCTTTGTCGACTTCCTCCTGCCCTTCTCCAAATAAAAACTTCGTATCCGAGTGGTCGATGATATACTTGACTTCATCAATCAGACAGTCCTGAAACAGCCAAACCCCGATCCCCCTTGCACATAAGGTCGCCATTTCCGCCCATAGACCTTCAGGGCGATTGTCGCCGATCATGGCAACCTTATCCCCTTCTTCAAGGCCTAAATGAATAAGTCCCAGTGTTATGTATTTGACATTTTCAAAATAGTCTTTCCAGGTAATGGGCCGCCATATGCCAAATTCCTTTTCCCGCATGGCAACCCGGTCTTCGCTGTATTTGCCGGCTTTTTTGAGGAAAAGTTTCGGAATGGTCAGATCTTTTGTAATTTCAATATTATAAAGGTTCTTCTTCGGAGCTGGTTTATCTTCGTGTTGCATACAAATCCTCTTCACCCAGGTACGCCTTAATCACCTCTGGATGATTCTGGACTTCATCTGGAGTCCCGTCAATAATCATGTTACCGAAATTGAGAACAAAAACACGATCGGATAGATCCATAACAACACCCATGTCATGTTCAACGAGAATACAGGTAACTTTCCACCGTTCTTCTTCATTAATATCCAAAACAAACCGTGCCATGTCTTCAACTTCTTCAAGATTAAGTCCGGCCAACGGTTCATCTAATATTAACAGCTCGGGTTCCAAGGCCAGTGCTCTGCCGAGTTCCACCCGCTTTTGTAAGCCGTATGGCAACATGCCCACAGGTTTGTGGCGGATATGTTGAATTTCCAAAAGATCGATAATTTGTTCTTCGATAAAGCGCCTGTGCTCGATCTCCTCACGGGCGGTTTTACCCATATATATCGAACCGCTTGCAATGCCCGATTTCATATGGAGGTGACGGCCCAGTCGGATATTGTCCAATACCGTCATACCGCCAAAAACTTCAACTTTCTGAAATGTTCTGGAAATACCCAACCGGGCTCTTTGAAACGGCTTGAGGGTGCTGATATTCTTTTGTTTATAAAAGATATCCCCTTTTTGCGGGGAATAAAGCCCGTTAATAATATTCATCATGACCGTCTTGCCGGCACCGTTGGGACCGATTACCGAATGAATCTCACCTTTTCTTACTTTCAAACTAACGCCGTCCAGAGCACATACCTTGCCGAAAAACATATGGACATCTTCAAGTTCTAGCAATATGTCTTGTTCTTGAAGTTCTTTTGATACTGTCAACAGTCTTACCTTCTTATCCGTTTGTCTTTTTTATCAGGTCTATTAATATCTGAATTTCAGAATGATGTTAACTTAAAAAAGAGATTCGAAAACCTCTTTTATGAATATCATTCATTTTATTAAAAGAGATCATACATCATTAATTTCAATAATCAAGTATAAATATGCATATTAATCAAGTAGAAATATACCCATTTGCTTTTTATCCGTATTCAAAAAAAGCAGGCAGACTGATACATCTCAAAACTCGAATTTCTAAAAAACACTCGATAGTGTCTTTCCAGAAATGAGATATCTTGTTCAAGATCGAGGCATGCGAGAAAATTAACCACAGGCATATGTTTAATATTCCGAGGATTAATTTTTGAGCATAACGAAGATATTGGGCAGAAGAACCATTTATGGACAGGCACTATCTATAATATAATCACCTTCTGTACGGCTTTGACGATCTCTTCAGGCTCATCCATGACTTGCAAAATTTCAATGTCCTCTGGAGATATCCGCTTTTCGGAAAGCAGTTTTGTTTTTATCCAATCAATGAGCCCTGCCCAGTAGTCCGAGCCAACCAGAATCAAAGGAAAAGGCTTTATTCGGTGGGTCTGAATCAGTGTAACCGCTTCAAACAGTTCATCCAGGGTGCCGAAACCGCCAGGTAGGATGATGTACGCCATAGCATATTTAACGAACATGACTTTGCGAATAAAAAAGTATTTGAAGTCGATTTTAATATTGGCAAAAGGATTCGGTTTCTGCTCAAACGGAAGAATGATATTCAGCCCGACGGAGGTGCCCCCTGCCTCTGCCGCACCTTTATTGGCCGCTTCCATCACCCCCCCTCCTCCACCTGTAATCACGGCAAAGTTGTTTTCTACAAAAAGCTTGGCCAATTTTTCAGTTTTTTTATAAATTGAATCAGAGGGTTTAACTCTTGCAGATCCGAAGAAACTGACCGCAAGGCCTATTTCATTAAGCGTATCAATGCCTTCAACAAACTCTCCCATGATCTTAAAAAGCCGCCAGGCTTCACCGATATTTAAATCATCTACAATATATTGCTTTTCCATATTATTTCATCAATGTTTATTATGAAAAGAAAAAGAATTCTGCCCCAGAGTGCCAGTATTTTAATGTTAGATTAGTGTCTATCCATAAATAAAATTTTTTGTCCCATATCAAGACATGCGAAAAAAATAACCACCCCGTTAAGTACTGTGACAAGTCGTCATATATTAATATTCCGAGGATTATTTTTTGAGCCTAACGCAGATATTGGGGCAAAAAGACCATTTATAGACGGACACTCTAAAATATCGACCTACAGCCGATCTACTCAAACACCTCACGTTCCGCCATTAAACCCGATGGTAACTTGGCCCTTTTCAACAATAACCGGAACCTTTCGTACGCCATCGGAATATTCCAACATGGTCTTCATTTTTCTGGCATCAGTCTTAACATTAACGTATTTAACTTCCTGACCTTTCTTCGCAAAAGCTTCACGAGCCTGATTTGTATAGGGTCAGGTATCCTTTCCGAAAATCAATATTTTATTCGCCATGAGATCTCCTAACCAAGAATATAAATGCAATAACAGGGCAATAAATATTTCTTAAAAATTCAGGCTATTGTAGTATAGCTTCAAAGTAAGCCCTAACAATAATTTTACGCTTTGTCAATGATTACAGATTGACAAATATCATGGGGGTTGATAAAAATTTTTTCTAACCTTTTGGTGATTATCTCTTTTAATTTTTTGATTTCTTGGTAACATATATTTTGCATTTTGTGACAAAAACCATTAATAGTAACCATAATGGATTTGCGCTCTGGTCACTCATTAAATTGACGGCATGTTGTAAAATTTAAAGTGTAAAGTTGCTAACGTGACGAACGTTTTAGAATTCTGTAATTCATTTATGAACAGACTGCAAGCCAGCTTTGCCATACGTTTTTGAGACTAGGACGGCTGAAAGCAATTCCCTAGCCCAAGCCCGGACCAAGCTTCTTAGTGCGCTGCATCGTATTACACGTATATCAAACAGCACATCTTCGGTGAAAATACGCGTCCATTTGCACCAGGCGGGTGCAGAGATTAGGAAAGGGGCACTTTCTGGTTGGAAACTCGCTTACTTTAATTGCTTTTTTGTTTCATCCAGAGGACGATGCATAATTCAGCAAATAAACTTTCAAGGTGTGTTACCATAACAAACGATCTCGGGATTCATGCCAGATCCGCAGCAAAAATAGCCAAGCTGGCTCAAAACGTAAAATCAAAGGTGTGGATTATCAAAGACGGAAAAACGGCGGATGCTTCAAGTATTATCGATATCCTTACACTGGTCTGTCCAAAAGGGTCCATGATTACATTAAAAATTGATGATCCATCTGATCTTGGGATTTTAAATGACCTGGTTCAGTTGATTGAAAGTGGTTTTGGAGAATAGTCAGACATGTTGAGTACCAAAGAGGGTGAAATACGACTGCACGGCATCAATGTCTCTCCGGGTATCTGCATTGGCAAAGCATATCTGGTCGGAAAAGAAGGTGTAGAGGTTGTCGATAAGTACTTCATTAGTAAAGACAACTTACAAAATGAGATCAAGCGGTTTAAATCTGCCGTAAAGCGTGCCAAAGACAAGCTTCAAGAAATTATTGAAGCAACCCCTGAAGAATTGCGACAGCACATCCATATACTTGAAACTCACAAGGTCTTGTATAAAGACAAGATGCTTTATGGCAAAACCGTCGAAACTATAGAAAAAGAACTGGTAAATGCTGAATGGGCCCTTAAAAAAGTCGTATCGAATGTTAAAAACATATTCAGAAATATGCCGGACCCTTATTTGCAGGGGAGAGTGGCAGATATAATTCAAGTATCTGAAAGTATTATGCAAAATCTGATCGGAGCAGAAACTTTGGATATTGGTTCTATTGGAAAACGGGTTATTCTTGTGGCGGTCGACCTTTCTCCTGCAGAAACGAGTCAGATACAGCTGGAAAAGATTA
This sequence comes from Deltaproteobacteria bacterium, assembly GCA_019313025.1. Next base: position 3,231 of record JAFDCA010000245.1, on the reverse strand, counting down.
AAGGACTGATAACGGATCTTGGGGGAAAGACATCGCATACAGGCATCATCGCCAGAACACTTGAAATACCGGCAGTTTTGGGTCTTGAAAAAGCGACACATTTAATAAAAAACGACGACATTATCATTGTAGATGGAACCGAAGGAATTGTTATTGTCCATCCCACCGATAAAACCCTTATCCAGTTCGAAGAACGGCAATCCAATTACGAAAGACATAAAGCTGTAATTACCCGAAGCAGTCATCTCCCAGCCGATACAACCGATGGTGTCAAACTGGAAGTTATGGGAAATATTGAGCTCCCTGAAGAAGTTGTATCAGTAATAAACTACGGCGGAGATGGAATCGGACTTTATCGAACGGAATTTCAATATCTTAGCCGGAATGATTTTCCGGATGAACATGATCTGTTCGACAGTTACAAGGATGTCGTAGAAGTAATGGCACCTCATCCCGTTACGATTCGAACATTAGATATCAGTGGTGACAAAGTGGTTTCTTATGCCTCAAATTCGGATGAAAAAAATCCTGTTTTGGGCCTTCGAGGTATACGGTACTGCTTAAAAAACCCGGATATTTTTAAAACTCAACTCAGAGCCGTATTAAGGGCCTCTGCATTCGGTCCTGTCAGAATTCTTCTCCCCATGATCTCATGCCATGATGAAGTCCTTGCTGCCAAAAAGATTTTAAACAAAGCAGCCGATTCCCTGGATAAACAAGGTATATTGTTTGATGACAACATAGACGTCGGAATAATGATTGAAGTTCCTTCCGCCGTAATTATGGCAGATGTGATGGCAAAGGATGTTGACTTTTTTAGTATTGGAACCAATGATCTTATCCAGTATTCTCTGGCGGTTGACAGAGTCAACACACAGGTTGCACATCTCTATCAACCGCTTAACCCTGCGATTATAAGAATGATCAAATATGTCGCCGATATTGCAAAAAAAAACGATGTGGAAGTCTGCATCTGCGGAGAAATGGCGGGAGACCCTGTGAATATACCGATTCTATTGGGGTTGGGAATACGCAAATTAAGTATGAATCCTCAATCAATACCGGCAATTAAAAAAATTATTAGATCTATCAATGCTAAAGATGCCGCCTTGTTCGTTGAGGATGTTCTAAAAGAGACATCCGAAACAGCCATCATGGAACTTTTGCTTGGCACCTACGACAATATTCTTTCTAAATTGGGATACACCGATCTATGATCGTCCCAGCCTACTCGGGAGCGTTGCATTTAATTGGACGGATGGCCTCCGGCACCGCTTCCAGCCTCTCCGAGCTCTAGGCCAACGAGCCGGAAGCCGAAGAGCTTATGGGCCGGAGATTAGAGTTTACGCCTCGGAGAGAATTATGGCATAACGCACAAATTAGGCTTTTGGCAAGGAGAAAGAAAGCATTTGAGCACAAACCATATCAAAATAATTACCGAAAACAGAAAAGCCAGACACAACTATTTTATCGAAGAGACTTATGAAGCAGGTCTGGTTCTTTTAGGAACAGAAGTTAAATCCCTCCGACTCGGCCGGGTTAATTTAAAAGATTCTTATGCCAGAATTAACAAAGGCGAAGTGTTTGTTCATCAGATGCACATCAGCGCTTATCCATTTGCCTATTACGACAATCACGACCCTTTAAGAAAAAGAAAACTCCTTTTGCACAAATATGAAATCAATAAACTATACGGCAAAGTCAATGAAAAGGGGTTTTCTCTTATCCCTCTAAAGATTTATTTCCAAAACGGAAAGGCCAAACTGACTTTGGCCCTTGCCAGGGGTAAACGTAAGTTTGATAAACGTGAGGCGATTCGAAGGCGTGACGAGCAACGGGATTTGGAAAGGTCAAAGAAAGAATTTTGATTTTAGGATTCCATCAAATTTGAAACCCTGCCGCATATTCTTGACATAAGTACGATTTTAGATTTAGGAAAACGAGTTCACAATAGGAAATAAAATTCATAGAATTCAATAAAATATCTGAGTATTTTGTTCACACTCAAGAAATACAACCACCTAATATTCCTATAAATAATATCATATTAACATATTGGCACGATTTCTGCTTGGAACTAATCCTATGGGAAATTTTATCGGTATCAAAAAAAAGAGCAGCACGATCAGCAGGCAAGAACTGATCGAGATGGGTAAAAAAGCCCGCCAAGAAAGGGATCGCCTGCTAAATGAATACCCCGATCTCAAAAAATTCCAAAAAAAGATTGACAAATTTCTTGACAAGGCAGGAAGTTCTGAAAACCGAATGGCAGTATTGGGAATTATGATGGAAGCCAAATTGAAAGAACTTCGAGATGAACTGTCGCATCTTTCGTTTCTGATGAAACAAATCAAAATACCGAATCAAGCCCTCGATGAATAAAAACTCGAGCTTCCCGATCCGATATAGCTAAAAAGTCTTCTTGTTTTAATTGTTTTAAAATCCCCCAAAGCCATCATTGCATGACGCCATTATTCCACTATTTCAATTTTCCTTCCTATCATGGCTCAACATATGAAATTCAATTCATAATGTGAAATAATACTCATAGAGAATTATACGATATTCTAATAGATCTTTCACACGATGAAATTATAACCACATAATATTTCATACAATAATTTCATTTAAAGACTTTGGCATGGTTTCTGCAAAATAATTGGGTCAAATTTAAAAAACATTTGATTTTGTATGTTGACGATGAATCTATAAAGCATCTCAAAAAAAGGATTGAACCTACAGCAATTTTAAAAGTTCGGAAGACTCCACACTTGTTTTTGGTGACGGCTCAACCGAACTTAAATAGCCTTGAATAAAACTAAAAAGCTATTCAGGGCGATAGAGGCAGGGCCTTTAATGCGCTCTGCCTTTTTATCTTGAACATCTTGGGTATTTTTATGAATAATGTTGAAGATTGCGTACATCCAGTTCCGGCCAACTTATTTCAGGTAGGCGAGTTGCTTGGGGGGTGAAATCCCTTAGACATAGAGGCTATTTTATGAACCGGATGACATCACCCATAAGCCAACCAATTCAACCTTGCATTTTACAAAAGGTGTGATTATAGTTTTGTGTAATAAATGATGTTGTAGGAAATAATATGACCACCCAAAAGAAACAGACACAGGCACATTATCGAAGCATGAAAGAACAAAATGAAAAAATACCGGATCCAAAAGAAATCGAGAAGGAGATCGGCGATTTTCTATCGAAAAAGTTTGGAGGCAGTGT
>JAFDCA010000244.1 GCA_019313025.1 Deltaproteobacteria bacterium | reverse complement strand
TGGACCTGCAAGTCTTGAAAGAATGGTGGTATTATCTTTTTCAGTGCTCAGAATGCCGGCGCTGTTCGGTTTTTTGCCCCTACGGCATCGATACCGCCGAGATCACCATCATGGGCCGGGAGCTAATAAATCTGTTGGGCCTTAATATAGATTGGATTGTCACGCCTGTGGCCAATTGTTATCGAACAGGAAACCATCTTGGAATCCAGCCACATGCGTATAAGGATATGATGGACTTTTTTTCCGATGACATCGAAGAAATCACCGGTGTAAAGGTAGAGCCGAGTTTTAACAGAAAAGGTGCAGAAATTCTGTTCATTACCCCTTCCGGAGATGTTTTTGCCGATCCTGGTACGTTCTCGTGCATGGGCTACATGATATTGTTCCACTATTTACAGGAAAAATATGGGTTTGATATCACCTGGAGCACCTATGCTTCCGAAGGCGGGAATTTCGGCTTTTTTACCTCCCATGAGATGATGAAACGGCTGAATGCAAAGATGTACGCCGAAGCAAAGCGGTTGGGTGTGAAGTGGATCCTCGGGGGTGAGTGCGGCCACATGTGGCGGGTCATTCACCAGTATATGGATACCATGAACGGTCCGGCCGATTTTTTGGAAGATCCGGTTTCCCCCATCACCGGAACCAAATTCGAAAATGCCAAATCGACCAAGATGGTTCACATTACCGAATTTGTTGCCGATCTAATAAAACACGATAAACTTGAACTGGATCCCAGCCGCAACGATCACTTGAAGGTAACCTATCATGATTCATGCAATACTTCCCGTGGCATGGGACTGCTGGATGAGCCCCGTTATGTCATTAAAAACGTATGCAACAACTTTTATGAAATGCCGGCCAATACCATTCGAGAACAGACGTTTTGCTGCGGCAGCGGATCAGGTTTAAATGCCGGCGAAAACATGGAGCTGAGAATGCAGGGCGGACTGCCCAGGGCCAATGCGGTCAAATATGTCCATGAAAAACACGGGGTAAATATGCTGGCCTGTATTTGCGCCATTGACCGGGCGGCGTTGTCAGCATCCATGGAATACTGGGTTCCCGAAGTCGAGGTGACCGGCGTCCACGAGTTGGTGGGCAACGCACTGATTCTACCCGGAGAGACCAAGCGGACAATGAACCTGCGCAGTGAACCACTGCCGGGAATGGAGGATGAAGATGCCGAATAACAAAAAGATGTATGATAAGGGAAAAGTCATTGTCGGTTTATGCATCTTTGTGGTTTTGATAACATTTCCTTTCTGGTTCAACCTCGGAAAGGCCGCGCCGGCACCTGAACCGAAACTCAGCGAAAAAGCCATAGCCGCCAAAGAGTGCGTCCTGCCAAAGGCTAGCATGAAATACGAGCATATGCAGATTCTGAATGAATGGCGGGATACGGTTGTTCGGGATGCCAAGCGAATCTATGTCAACAGCAGCGGAAAGAAATTCAATATGAGTCTTTCCAAAACATGTCTTGATTGTCACACAGATAAGGCTGAATTTTGTGACCAATGCCACAATTATGCATCGGTAACCCCTTACTGCTGGGAGTGCCACATTGATCCCAAGGAGGCAAAGTGATGAAAAGCAGTAGAAGACGCTTTTTAAAAATAGCCGGAATTTCGGCGCTGGGTTTTGGGGCCAAACCGGTCTTCGATGTCATGGCTTCCTCCGGTGAAACGGCAAAGCCGATAACCATCAAGGGCGAAGAGGCCCTTAAAGCCAAACGATGGGGAATGGTCATCGACACCCGAAAATTGCAATCCGAAGAAAGTCTCGAGCCGATGATCGAGATCTGCGATAAAATCCATAACGTTCCCAAGTTTGAAAATAAGAATCATGAGATCAAATGGCTCTGGGGAGAAGAGTTTAAACACGTGTTTCCTCAGCAGGAACAGGACTTTTTGGGTGACACGCTCAAGCACATGTCTTTTTTGACGCTGTGCAATCATTGTGAAAAGGCGCCGTGTGTTCGGGTATGTCCCACAAAGGCAACCTTTAAGCGCGAAGACGGCATTGTCCTGATGGATTTTCATCGATGCATCGGCTGCAGGTTCTGTATGGCGGCATGCCCTTATGGATCGAGGAGTTTCAACTTCAGGGATCCGCGGCCTTTTATCAAGGAAACCAATCCCGATTTCCCAACACGGTCAAAAGGGGTTGTCGAGAAATGCAATTTCTGTGCGGAAAGGCTGGCAATCGGGAAAATTCCTGCCTGTGTGGAAGTATCAAACGGTGCGCTGACGTTCGGAGACCTGGATGATCCTGAATCGGAGGTTAGACGGGTTTTAAAGAACAATTACACAATTCGTCGTAAACCGGCCCTGGGTACGGGCCCATCAGTTTTCTATATTGTATGAGGTGGTTATGCTTGAAAAGGCGTTGATAGGAACAAAGAAATACTATGGATGGATGACGGCGCTTTTGGCTGTCATCGGTGTTGGTTTTGCCTGTTACCTGTGGCAGTTTCAATTCGGTTTGGGAATTACAGGCATGAGCCGGGATGTATCGTGGGGATTTTACATCGCCCAGTTCACATTTCTGGTCGGTGTTGCTGCATCAGCGGTCATGGTGGTTTTGCCTTACTACCTGCATAACTATAAAGCATTCGGCAGGATTACCATTCTTGGAGAATTTCTGGCCGTGTCCTCTGTGACCATGTGTATTTTGTTTATTTTTGTGGACCTCGGCCAGCCCACACGGGTGGTTAATGTTCTTTTGCACCCCACACCCAACTCGATCCTTTTTTGGGATATGATCGTTTTGAACGGGTATCTTTTACTAAACATCGTCATTGGTTGGAAAGTACTCGAAGCAGAAAGAAACGATGTTGCCCCGGCCGGCTGGTTAAAACCGTTGATATATCTTTCCATCCCATGGGCAGTCAGTATTCATACGGTAACAGCCTATCTTTACTGTGGTCTTCCCGGACGGGGCTTCTGGTTGACCGCTATTTTGGCACCCCGCTTTCTTTCATCGGCCTTTGCGGCAGGTCCGGCCCTTTTGATCCTGCTGTGCATGGTCGTCAGGAAATTGACCCGGTTCGATCCCGGAAAAGAGCAAATACAGTCATTGGGCAAGGTCGTGGCATATGCCATCACCATTAATGTATTTTTCTTTCTCTGCGAAGTTTTTGTTGTATTTTACAGTAACATTCCCGAACATATGGATCATCTTAAGTATCTGTTTGTGGGACTGCACGGACACGGTGTCCTGGTCCCGTGGATGTGGGCGTCTATGATACTGATGGTGGTATCGATTATTCTGTTGGTGAATCCGGTCACCCGCAAAAACGAGACCGTTCTGGCCGTTGCCTGTGTGACCGTATTTGTGGGGACATGGATTGACAAGGGACTTGGAATGATTTCCGGTGGGTTTGTCCCGAATCCTTTGCATCATGTGAATGAATATGTTCCGACATTACCCGAAATTCTTATCGCTCTCGGGGTATGGGCCATCGGCTTTCTGGTGTTGACCGCCTTGTTTAAGATCGCGGTAACGATCAAGGAAGAGGTGGCAGGATTGGCATAAACTGCATCTATCAATTTTTCGAAAAGGGGTTCATTCAATTGGGTGAACCCCTTTTTTTCTTGTCCGCCGGTCATGTGGCCGGCAGGGGTAAGCATTGATGAAAAATTATCCGGTTACTCAGGCCGTTCGTGCATTAAAGACCGGGAAAATTCATTTTATACCGCATCTTTATCCATATGAGAAACATGGTGGTACGCATCAAGCCGCGTCTATTCTTAATGTGCCGGAACGTGAAGTGATTAAAACACTTGTAATGGAGGCCGATTCGCATGGGCAAATGCTGGTTTTGATGCACGGTGATCGCGAAGTGTCCACCAAAAAACTGGCCCGTGAACTGGGTGTAAAACGTGTCAACCCCTGCGATCCAATATCGGCTGAAAAACATACGGGTTATAAAGTGGGGGGAATCAGCCCTTTTGGAACGAGAAAATCACTTATGGTGTATGTGGAATCATCGATTATGATACTTGGCAGAATATTCGTGAACGGCGGTAAACGGGGGTTTATGGTTGAAATCGATCCCTGTGACCTTGAAAAAGTCCTACCGGTAAAAAAAGTGAAAGTTGCTGTTTGATCCACAATGGTACCGCTACCAAAATCCCCGATCGGCCTATTTATCAGCAGTTGCCAAAAATATGTTCCGATTGAATGAATAACGGACACGATTTACCGTAATCCGCCGGATGATTTCGTTGAGGTCGGGAAGCTGTCTTAGCAAATTAGAGAGCGTTAAAGAGAACATCTTCGAAGTATTTCAAATTAAAACATAAAATCAAACGACTCAACGATATTCTAAAAAGCCATGGACATGTTCTCTTTTACGCGGTTTTGTTTGCGAGTTCTTGCAGATCTCAACGAAATTATCCGGCGGTTGAAACGGAATGTTATTCTGACAATAGCTAT
>JAFDCA010000243.1 GCA_019313025.1 Deltaproteobacteria bacterium | reverse complement strand
GCTTCGCAATCAATATTTTTCCATCTTCAATCAGGAAATCAAGAACCTTGAAAAAGATCAGGAGTATTCGTATAAGGAATATCAGACTCGAAAAGAAAAAATTATTGAGGAAATAAATAATCATTTCAAATATATCATCTGGCAGGCAAAATCAGATAGGGACGAAAAAATAAAAATTTCCAGCGAAATCAGTGACAATGTTTTTAAAACAACATCCATTGCTGCCGGACTTTCCATTTTTTTAGGCATATTGATTTCATTCTTTAATACCCGGAGCATCAATCGCTCCATATTGTTGTTGCAAAAAAAAACAAAAGATATTGCAAAAGGCAAATTCGAAAAGATTTTCGATATCGTCTCACCGCCTGAAATAAAAGATTTGGCCAACGATTTTAACATCATGTGTGACAGGCTCAAGGAACTCGATGAAATGAAGGAAGATTTCATCAGTCACGTATCCCATGAACTTCGTACGCCGCTGACCGCTATAAGGGAGGCTTCACGATTATTGATTGACGGAATTTTTGCCGACAATCCCGAACGCCGAGATGAACTCTTAACCATTGTCAGCGATGAGTGTGAACGACTCATTGTATCTGTCAATAGAATTCTGGATCTTTCACGAATGGAAGCGAAAATGATGGAATACCGTTTCAATCGCACCAATCTGATTCAACTCATACGAAAATGTATTTTGAAACTGGCGCCCATCGCTCAGCGTAAAAATATTACACTTGAATTCACACCACCGCCCCAGCTTCCGGAAATTCTGATAGATTCCGAAAGGATCGGTCAATTGCTTGAAAATTTAGTCGGAAATGCTTTAAAATTTACAGATGCCAAAGGATCGGTTATAGTAAGTACCTCTTTAAAAAATCACGATAATATGGCCATCGAAGTATCGGTTTCAGATACGGGTTGTGGAATTCATGAAAAAAATCTTAATAATATATTCGACAAATTTAAACGGATAGAAAGCGGGAAAGAAACAGCCATGGGCACGGGTCTCGGTCTTTCCATTGCAAAACATATAATTTCGGTACACGGAGGGAAGATATGGGTAGAAAGTACTCCCGGAAAAGGAAGCACTTTTTTCTTTACATTGCCTGCTGGATAAGCCTTTTGCTTGTCGGAACCGGATGTACGCCTTATTATAACCTGTATAATGAAGAACCGTTTTCATTTCATCAGTACAGTGACGCAAATCAGCTTTTATTACAGGCAAAATTATCGTTTTCCAGCGGCGACTTTTCGACATCGTTAGAAAAAAATCAAGAAATGTTAAATCGTTTTCCTCAACAATACGGTGAACACGCACTTTATATTATGGGCCTCATATATGCCAATCCGGAATACACATATGTGAATTATGACATGTCAATTCAATTTTTTAACAAACACGTCAAGGAATACCCTAAATCCATTTTTACAAAAAAAAAAAAAATCTGGATTCGGCTTTTAAATCAAAACATAGACTATGCAGAAAAGATGGATGAAAAAAATAAAAGAATCGCTTTTTTGGAAAATAAACTGGAGACTGAAAAAAAAGAGATAATCAATTTACAAAATCAGATAAAACGTTTAAAAGAAATTGATTTGGGTATTGAAAAAAAGAAAAGAGAATCCCTTCCGATAATTGGACAGTAAGATCATGAGCGACCCTAAAGGAAAAATACTCGTTGTGGATGATGACCGGAATATCCTTCAGGTCATCCAGATGCGACTCGAATCCGGAGGATACCAGGTTACAAAGTCCACCGGCGCGGAAAAGGCTCTGACACTGGCCGAACAAGAATCGTTTGATCTGGCAATGATCGATCTGAAACTCGAGGATCAAGACGGTATCCAGCTGATGCAAAGTCTCCGCCATATCATTCCCGACCTCCCCGTGATCATTCTCACTGCGTATGGAACGATCAACAGTGCCGTTGATGCCATGAAGAAGGGAGCATACAGTTATTTGACCAAGCCCTTCGATGGTCATGAACTGCTGATACAGATCAACAATTGTCTGGAAACAAGCAAGCTGTCAAAAGAAGTGAAACAATTGCAACGCTTGGTTAAAGAAAGATACGGGTTTGACAATATCATCGGCAGAAGTGAAAAGATGAAAAAAGTTTTCGAACAGGTCACGCTGGCCGCTGCAACGGATTCCAATGTATATATCGAGGGGAAAAGCGGCACCGGAAAAGAGTTAATCGCAAAGACCTTGCATGTGGCGAGCGACAGAAAGGATTATCCATTTATTGGTCTAACTTGCGCAGCCATACCGGAAAATCTTATGGAAAGCGAACTTTTCGGATATGAAAAAGGTGCTTTTACCGGAGCCGACAAGAGTAAAAAAGGGCTTATCGCCGAGGCTTCCTTTGGTACCTTCTTCTTGGACGAAATATCTGAAATGCCGCTCTCAATGCAGGTCAAAGTCTTGAGAGTCTTAGAGGAAAAGGAATTTTATCCTGTTGGGGGAAGACAAACCGAAAAAATGCATGCCAGAATCATCGCTGCATCCAATAAAAACCTCGAACAAGAGGTCAAAAACGGCAGATTCAGAGAGGATCTTTATTATCGCATTCATGTCATCCCAATAAAACTGCCCACACTCAATGAAAGAAAAGAGGATATTCCCAT
>JAFDCA010000242.1 GCA_019313025.1 Deltaproteobacteria bacterium | reverse complement strand
CGCCGCCAACCGCTCCATGTTCGGCGTGCGGTAGCGACGATTGAACGGCGTGACTTCAGTAAAAAATGGAACGGACGTATCAAAGTCGCGCTGGTTTATCCAAACACGTATCACGTTGGAATGTCCAATCTCGGTTTTCAGGCAGTATATGAACTCATCAATGCATTTGAACATATCGTATGTGAAAGGTCATTTCTACCGAATGAAGGTGATTCGGGTATCACCGAACGCATCACCACCATGGAGTCCGGAAGTCCTATTTCCGTTTTTGACATTATTGCGTTTTCAGTTTCATATGAGAATGACTACCCCAACCTCCTTACAATTTTTGAAAAAGCAAAACTCCCCCTGCGATCCACCGACAGAGGAATCCCCCACCCTCTCATTATCGCAGGGGGAGTTGCTTTTTTTTTAAATCCAGAACCATTAGCCCCGTTTATCGACTGTTTTCTCATTGGCGAAGCAGAAGCCATTTTGCCTCAGTTTTTTGACACGATTTCACATGATCTCTTGGCCCAAGACAGAAGATCATGTTTACGCACCCTTGCCCGTGATGCTCCCGGCATTTATGTGCCGTCGTTATACAGTACTGCATACAATTCGGATGGAACCCTTGGTACGTTTGAACCGATGTCCGACGTGTCGGACAAAGTTGAGCGGCAGTATGTGAAAGATCTTTCGCAAATTCCCACCTGTAGTCCGATTATCACACCCCATACCATCTTTGACAATACATTCCTCATGGAAGTCAGCAGGGGATGTCCACATGGTTGCAGATTCTGTGCTACAGGATTTGTTTATAGACCGCCGAGATTCAGGCCATTTTCTATTTTAAAAGAATGCATGGAACGAGGGTCTTCAAAAACGGATAAAATAGGGCTTGTCGGTGCTGCCATATCGGATCTTCCGGATTTAAATAAAATCTGCGGGCGGGAACTTGAAAAAGAAGCCCGGATATCTTTCAGCTCTCTTAGAGCGAACGCTTTGACGACCGAACTTCTATCGACCCTCAAGAAAAGCAAAACAAAAACAGCGACCATTGCGCCGGATGCAGGATCGGAACGGATGCGAAACGTCATTAACAAGGGTATCAGCGAAACCGACATCCTCGATGCTACCGAACAGATTGTCGCAGCCGACATCCCCAATATAAAGCTCTATTTTATGGTCGGTCTTCCCACGGAAACCATGGACGATGTTGAAGCCATTGTCACGCTTTGTAAGAAAATTAAGCATCAATTCCTCAAATCAAGTCGGGCCAAAAAACGTATGGGTGAGATCACCATCAGTCTGAACAGTTTTGTTCCCAAACCGTTTACCCCTTTTCAATGGGTGAAGATGGATGAGGTTCGTCTGCTTAAAGAGAAAATAAAAAAAGTCAAAAACGGACTGAAAAGGGTGGCAAACGTTCGTGTCCATGCGGATATCCCCCGATGGGCGTATATTCAGGCATTGCTATCACGGGGAGATCGCAAGGTGGCACAAATATTGTCCCTGGTGAACAAGAACCGGGGAAACTGGCCCAAAACCTTTAAATTTTCTCCCATAAACTCTGATTTTTATGTTCTGAGGGAGCGTTCCTTGGACGAATTGCTCCCCTGGGACTTTATCGATCACGGCATCAGCAAATCTTTTCTCAAAACAGAGTACAAAAGAGCCCTTCAGGGTAAAAGTTCACCCCCTTGTCCTATGGAATCTTGCAGTATTTGCGGTGTCTGCAAGGAAAAAATCGAAAACGAAACATAATCGATATCTGACGGATACTAAAAACCTATCTATCACTCTCCTTCAAACTCGGTTAAAGTGAACGCTTTATATCTCTTTATCTTTTCCTTACCATTGAGGTCGGGAAGTTCTATAATGAAAACGCACTCAACGATTTCACCTTCCAGTTTTTCCACCAGCCTTGTTGCTGCGGATACCGTGCCGCCCGTAGCGATCAGATCATCTACGACCAGGACCCTTTCACCCTTTTGAATGGCATCTATATGCATTTCTACCATACTCTTCCCATATTCAAGGGTATATGGCTCGCTGATGGTTTTATAAGGTAGCTTCCCTGCTTTTCTTACAGGAACGAACCCGACATTAAGTTTATAGGCCAGCACCGCACCGAAGATAAACCCCCTTGCGTCAATGGCCACCACCTTCTCAATCTGCATGTCCCGATAACGATTATAAAGCATGTCACACGTTTCTTTGAACGCCGCGGGATCCTGCAAAAGGGTCGTAATATCCCGAAACATCACCCCTTGAATGGGCCAGTGTGGCACCGTTCTGATCTTTTCTTTAAGATTCATACCAATATTATCTCACTTGATGTTTGAAACAGCATTTATTAGAAGCTTTTTAACCCGATCTGCATTCTGGTGAAATACCTCCAGGATTTCTTTCCATGAAACCGGCGCTTCATCTTCCTTCCAGCAGTCATAATCAGTAGACATGGCGACCACTGCATACGGTATCTTTGCTTCATTTGACAGAACCGCCTCAGGAGCAATTGACATGTTGATGACATCCCCTCCCCACATCTTAAACATCTTTGACTCAGCCCTGGTTGAAAACCTCGGCCCCTCGATGGTTATCACCGTTCCCCCAAAGTGGGTTTCATAATTCAAATCTTTAGCGGCTTTATAAAGCGTTTTTCGAAGCTCGATGTCAAACGGTTCGGCCATGGCTGTATGTACAGCCCCGTTTTCAAATGAATCATGAAATGTTATTTTTCGGTGTTTTGTAAAATCAATAAACTGATCAACAATGACAAAATGTCCTCTTTTTATGTCTTCTTTAAGACTGCCACAGGCCGTTGTTGCAAGGATATGAGTTACCCCCCGGTCCTTTAAGGCGTAAATATTTGCCCTGTAGTTGACCTGACTCGGACTCAACTTGTGCTTCTCACCGTGCCTTGCAATAAGGACAACTTCAATCCCGTTAATCTTGCCCAAAGATAATGCCGAAGACGGTTTTCCGTAAGGGGTGTTTGTTTGTATGACCTCCGGATGACTAAGTATTCCCGGATCATCCAATCCGGAACCGCCGATAATTCCGATCTTAACCATGGTTGTTATTCCACCGATTATTTTCCATCCAGAAATTGTCCCTTTCCACAATCTCTGCGCTTGCCCTGTGAAATGCAGAGCCTATTTTTCCGGGGTCTATCTTCGAAATTACTTGACCTTGCAAAAAAATTGCGAATTTCTGCATTGAAAACTTAAGTTATGCCCAATAGTGGCTTATGAATGGGCACCAATTAGATTTATCCAACCACTTAATAATGATAAATTCATTGGGATTCATATTATAGATTTTAAAAGTTGTCAATCAATCCTGTCTAAAGGGTTTGCCCAAGGAAGTTGGTACGCCACTGGAAAGAAACGCCAAAATCGATTTTATTCTGGTGTTATTTTCGGCCCAGTTCAGCACAGACTCTTTCTGGGCCAAAGACATGACCAAAAGGGTAAAGATCATCAATGGAAACGGTGCCACCTGAAATACCTGGGCCGGAACCGTCGGCATCCATCCTTGACAGTATATTCCAATAATCTGCAAAAATGAAAAAAGATAGGCACCCATAGCGGCTTTTATGGGATTCCACCCTCCGAAAATGACGAGTACAAGGGCTATCCATCCAATCCCCTCAGCCCCTTGGGGTCGCCCCCATCCTGGTTTCACAGACAAAGAAAACGTTGCACCGGCAAGCCCCACCAACAGGCCGCCACAAATTGAATACATCATCTGTTGTTTTTTGGGATTTATTCCCCTGGCAAAGGATGCCCGGGGATTTTCTCCCACCGATCTAAGCTGCAAACCAAGGGGAGTTTTATACATGTACCACCAACAACATACGATCATTCCAAGGCTCAAATAAACCAATAGGTTCTGATTAAAAAATATCTGCCCAAGAAAGGGTATCTCTTTTAAAAACGGAACCGGAAGAGGAACCACTTGGGGACCCTGAAGACGGGAATAAGAATTGCCAAGAAAATAGGCAAGGTCACGGGTCATGAGTGTGAGAACGAACCCTACCGCCACCTGTGATTGTTTAAGGTAGATGCTGAAAAAGGCCACGATTGCAGCAACAATGGCTCCAACAATAGAAGCAAAAATAAAGCCCAATAAAATATTATTGGTTTCAAAGGCAACGACAAAGGCCGTCATGGCACTTAAAAGTATGGTTCCATCCAGGGAAAGATTGATAATGCCTGCTTTTTCCGTAACCGTTTCCCCCAAGGTCGCCAGGACGATGGGCGCCGCACCGGCCACGACGCCGGCAAGTAATAAGGTTATATCAAGCTCCGTCATGTCGCAGGTGTTCCTTGTGACATTTTCCTGTGAATTCGCCATGAATATACGGCCAACGTTGTCAAAACCAGCGATCCCTGAATCACTCCGCTCAATGACGAGTCGAGTTCGAGCATCATGGGAAGCTGAATACTGCCGACGTTTAAGCACGCAAAAAAGAAAGACACGAATGGTGTAATCCACACATTGTAGTTGGCGAGCATCACTACCAGAAGGGCTAAGTATCCGTAGCTGCTGGAAATGGCAGGTAAAAGACGATGATACACACCGGTGACTTGAAAGCTCCCTGCAAGACCTGCAAACCCTCCGGCGAAAATCATGGCAATGATCATATAACGGTCGGTTTTGAGACCGGACAGATAGGCTGCATCGCGATTATTCCCGATGGCTTTCAAGTTTAACCCCATATGAGTATAATGTAATAACAGCAGCGTTAAGACCAAGGCTGCCAAAGCAAGAACCAGCCCCACGGGAGACAGCCGCAAGGCCGGAAAAAAGGGAAGCCATACCTCCGGAGGAAACAGTTCGGTTCCGCTCATGGAAGCAACTCCGGGACGTCGCCAGGGTCCGAATATCAACCAGAGGATAATCCCTTGAGCGACAAAGTTGAGCCCCAGTCCTGCAAAAATTTCATTAACCCCCCCTTTTGTTTTTAAAACCCCTGCAACGATCGCCCATATGGCACCACCGGAGATGCCGGCCAGAAACGACATGCCAATAAAAAGCATCGGTATGCTCTTTGCCGCGTCAATCCTAAGAACGGCTGTCGTGAAGACGGCTCCCAACATGATTTGTCCTTCAACGCCGATGTTCCAGAGACCGATTCTGAATGTATATAAAAGGCCGATGGCGCATAGTGTCAGCGGTATCCAGACTTGTATGACCTGGCCCAATTTAATCCAGGATCCCAGTGCTCCTTTAATAATGTGATAATAGGCGGCAAAAGGCGGAGCGCCGGAGGCAAGTAGAATGATTGTGGTGAAAAAAAACACCGCCAGCAGTGTCACAACGCTATCAAAAATGTATCTAAGGAATATTTTCATAATAACTTTAATCAACCCGGATATTTCACGAGTCTGATTGATTCGTTGGCCCCGATAGCGGGATTTCCGCTTCGCTCCAACAAGGCATTCCGGGGGGAAGCTGTAGTAAACTACCGCGATCCCCTGATAACGCAGCCAATGGACGAATCAGGTTCTTAAAATATCCGGGTTAAGTTTTGCCCGCGATTGCCCGTCCAAGCTCATGGGCATCTGTTTGGTCTGTCCGAGCATCTTTAATAACAACGCCATTAAAAAATACCAACACTCGATCTGCATTCATCAGGATTTCATCGAGGTCTGAAGATGAAAAGACAATGCATGCCTTGT
>JAFDCA010000241.1 GCA_019313025.1 Deltaproteobacteria bacterium | reverse complement strand
CAAAGGTTAATCTCATGCAGATAACAATATTTATACAGCCTGTAAAGATATATTTTTTTTACTTTTTACAGGGATCCTGTGCCGGAAGGCCTAACGCACTGATTTACTTTAAAATCATTATAAATAAAGAATTTTATTGCAGATATACAGATGGTTAGGGAAGTCATTTTTTACAGTAAAGGACAATGGCAATGATTATCTGCAAGGGAAAAGATATACGGATATGTTATTTTTTTAATTTTGGGAACGCTTCTAAAAACCACTGCCCAGTGTCCGGTAATATTTTCATAAAAATCTTCCTTTTTAAGAGCCGGTTAAATCCGTCTTTAACCGGCTTTCGGTTCCTTTGTCCAGCCGGTGTTTTATTATACCCGTATCTATCCTTTCATAAAATATTCCGATCAACGACATAACCATGTGCCAATATCCATTGAATAATATTTATAAACACAAAAGTATTTTGGACATAAAAAGCAATTTTTTAGCTAAAGTTACATATATTGGTTATTTTTTATTCCAAATAAAAAAAATACTTGACAAAATAGTAAGTAGTGCTAAAAAGTCAGACCATAAATTTAGCATAGTTTAAGTTTCGCACAACGGTGTGTGGAACCATCCAAATAAAAAAAGACAAGGGCGTCTTTCCTCTTAAGGAAAGACGCCTTTTTATTTTAAATTGTAACAACTTCACATTAGAAAGGAGTGCAAAAAAATGAGATTTTCAAAGAGTAATGACGTGCTGGGAACCACAAATCGAGGCAACGCAGCCGAATCCAGTCTTTGTACTCTCTGCCGGGCGGATTGTATGGGCAGATGTGAAACCTGGCTTTCCAGCCTTGTGGGCCGCAAATTACTTTACCCAAGAGATTTCGGAAACGTTACAGCTGGCGCAAACAACACCACCCATGTCGGTGTCTCTTACAATTCCTTGCGAATCCAAGGATATGCATACGGCGCCCATGGTTTGGATAAAGGCCTGAGCAATGACCCTGATGACTGTATTTTCCCCAATGTAAATGTTGCCACGGAGTTTGGATATGAGACCAAAACCAAATCTCGTATGCCGCTGATGACCGGTGCACTTGGCTCAACGTTTATTGCCGAAAAATATTGGGATTCTTTTGCCATAGGGGGATCCTTGATCGGCATACCGGTGGTTATCGGTGAAAATGTTGTGGGTGTGGATCGCCAATCGATCATTGGTGCAGGAAAATCCAGAAAAGGAAAGATCAAAAGTTCCCCGGAACTCGAACGTCGAATCGATGTGTACCTCCGTTATCACGACGGTTACGGCGCAATTATCGTTCAGTTGAATGTTGAAGACACACGGAACGGTGTTGCCGAATTTGTC
Organism: Deltaproteobacteria bacterium; assembly: GCA_019313025.1. The sequence goes on along the minus strand of JAFDCA010000241.1, from coordinate 2,890 downwards.
GCCGAAAAATACGGGAATAAGTGTATTATTGAGTTGAAATGGGGCCAGGGAGCCAAAGATATCGGCGGCGAGATTCAGGTCACGAGCCTGGATTATGCCCAATTCCTCAAAGATCGAGGCTATATTGTCGACCCTGATCCAACCAAAAAAGAAGTGCGGCAGGCATTTAATGAAGGAGCGATAAAATCCTTTGCCCGTCACAGCCGTTTGGTGGGCACCAACTTTGATACGGTTGCCGAAGTGCGTGGAGACTTCATGAAAAGTGTTGCGTATCTTCGCAGCCTTGGTTTCAACCGCATATCTTTGAAAACCGGCTCTTATGGAATGGAAGAGTTGGCAATGGCCATCAAATTTGCCACCGAAGCAAAACTCGATCTTCTTACCATAGACGGTTCAGGAGGTGGTACCGGCATGAGTCCCTGGAATATGATGCAAAGCTGGGGAGTACCCTCAATCAACCTTCATTCCAAAGCCTATGAGTATGCAAGCATCCTGGCCGCAAAAGGTGAAAGGGTTGTCGATATGTCATTTGCCGGTGGATTCGCTCTTGAAGACAGCATTTTCAAGGGATTGGCCTTAGGTGCACCTTATACCAAACTCATTTGTATGGGCCGCGCAATCATGATTCCCGGATTTGTTGGCGCAAACATCGAAGGTGCTTTGAACCCGGAAAGAAAAGCATCAGTTTTCGGGAACTGGGAAACATTGCCAAAGACCGTAAGCATATTAGGTAACAGGGCCGAAGAAATTTTTTCTTCATATTTTGATGTGCAGAAAAAAATCGGTAAAAAAGAAATGAAAAACATTCCTTACGGTGCCATTGCCTTCTGGACCATGGCGGATAAGCTGGCGTGCGGACTGCAACAGCTCATGGCGGGTGCCAGAAAATTTTCGCTGAGTCAAATTGCCCGCAGTGATATTTTTTCCGGTAACCGAGAGACCGCGAGAGAAACCGGCATCCCGCACTGTACGGATGTCAATGATGAAGGTGCCAAAAAGATTCTTAATTCATAGCGTTAACATCCATCTCTTGTGAAAAAAGGCCCCAATGAGTCGGTACTCCTTGGGGCCTTTTTGTTAGGAAAACTGAAACGTGGTTTTATATGAGATTATAAATCTTATCTTACTTTAAGCCACAGCAGCCTGGCCGATTCAGGACCGGGATTCTTCCATTGAGAAGGCATTTCAGTAGTGAGATAAATGGTATCGCCTGCACTAACCGTGTAATCCGTCTTGCCCAACTTCAATTGCAATTTTCCGGACAGCAAATATCCCACTTCTTCACCTTTATGGATGAAAAAGTGGGAAGGAAGGGTCTTTTCGGGCTGAATCTCGATAAGGTGGGGTTCGACTTTAGCCTCGAAATCCACCGGAGTTAACAGACTGCACTGGATGCTGTCATGTGACAAATCCGAGAATTTCATATCAACCGATTCTCCGGAAGGAAAAATTACCCGGTTTTTCACATCCGCCGATTCCTGAAAAAAGGAGTTTATATCAACATCCAAAACTTCCGCTATTTTAAGAAGTGCCGGTAAAGACGGATATATTAAATCGCTTTCAACCTGTGATATCGTACTCGGTGTCACGCCAACGAGGTTTGCCAGTTCCGTCTGGGACAGGGCACGCTTGGTACGAAATTTTTTTAGGCGGACTCCCAGATCAAACTGTCTTGTAGAACGCTTTTCCAAATCAAAGGAAATTTTCAACTCTTTATTCCAATAACCGAATGGTCGGTTCAGTGTGTCTATGTTGCGTTTTTCAGCTTTAAGAATGGTCAAGTAAGTCTTTCCTCTTTTTACGGACAAATCAATAGCCACCTGGGCGATTTGATTGATCTGTGCTCTGAGACGTGGAGAATGGGCCCGTTTTTCGATAATCCAATATGCGATGGTATTGAGCTCATATAAACGAGGGCAGGAATGGGAATAAAAGTTTATAATATGCTGTTCACCGCCCCATAACTCCTGCATACCGGTCAGACTTTCAAAAACAAACCGAACATCACCTTCAAGGGTTCCATGGATTCCATATAGAGCATCCATTACCTGATTCATTTGACGGGGTTCATCAACTTTTACAACTTGACAGGGCCATTCAAGTTGTTTTTTATCATAAAATTTGAGAAAGACCTCTGAACCTGCCCCTTTCCCATATGTAAAGCAATCCAGGATAATGAGCTGCGGATTATGGGCCAAAGCACCCAACTTATCGAGCAGATTTTTCGGAGAGCGATCAAAACTGGCGTAAATAAGCGGTTTGTTTTGGGCCTGGGACGCTTGAATGAAATTAAGACAAAATACAGCGGCCAAACTGCCGGCATCGTCATGCCAGACCACATTATCCCCGATGTAAAGTTCATCCAGAAGTTTGTCAAGTTGCTCAACTCCCGATGTCACTCTAACTTTTTTTAAGCTCATCAGCTTCTCGCTTTCGTTGCCAGAAGTATTTTTTCAACCTTACGTCCGCAATACCGAAAATGCGTCCAGCCAAGCATGCCGTCCGTTATGCGATGTTACATGAATTATATGTACAGACTCTTTATAATCCACGATAAATGAAAATTTCATGGGTGTCAATCAAATGAATTTCGCAACAACCTTGATTATCGCGACTCGGGCCTTAAACAATATAAGTGAAACTTATGGATTGAATTATAATTTAATTTGTGCTAACATCTTGACAAGTTTTAAAACAAAGCGCTTTTTCGACCATTAATGTCAGCCGTATGTTCCGGCTTAAACCGTAAGGAGGTTTCTATGGAAAGCATTAAACCCGATTCTTCACCGCCTGGTAAAACGGCCTTTCGGCCAACCTTTAACTCAAAAAATCAAATTTAGGACTTGCCTTGGATCGTCGATGGCCTTGCATTTCCCAAAGGCACTGAATT
>JAFDCA010000240.1 GCA_019313025.1 Deltaproteobacteria bacterium | reverse complement strand
TCGAAGTATTTCAAATTAAAAAATAAAATCAAACTACTGAACGATATTCTAAAAAGCCATGGACATGTTCTCTTTTACGCGCTTTTGTTTGCGAGTTCTTGCAGATCTCAACGAAATTATTCCGCGGATGAAACGGAATGTTATTCTGACAATAGCTATAAAGTTAGTAAAACTGTTATGCTCCGACTCTTCAGTGAAATGATATTGAAGCAAATAAAAAAAGAAGTGCCTCGGTAACTTCGGTCATGGCCCCCAGCATGTCACCGGTAATGCATGCCATACGTTTTTTATAATAAAATATGATGGTTGTTGTAAATATTGCAAAAATAAGGTTGAGCCAGATTCCTTTCCATCCAAGAAATATGGAGAGCATAGCCGGTATCAGTACCCACTGAAAACCCGACAGTTTTAAAGGTTCGTCAAAAAGATCATACCCGCTGCCGCCTTCAGGCCTTCCGTATTCTAAGGCGTGTATACCGAATATCATACCGCTTCGGGCAAAGGCAGGGATGAGTACCAGCAACAGTGTCCGGTGATCATTAAGATGCATGATGCCGCCCCATTTGACGGCCAAGGTGCAAATAATGGCCGAAAGCCCCATAACCCCGATGCGGCTGTCCTTCATAATCGCCAGAGCTTTTTCCCTGCTTCTATGTCCAAAAACACCGTCGGCAGTATCTCCAAGTCCGTCCAGGTGAAGAGCAGCCGTGATAACCACAAGAAAAACAACATCAAGAACTGCGGTTACCGGTGCGGGCCAAAAATTTAGCGCGACATGGTCAAAAATGGATAGTAAGCCACCAATGAACAAACCAGCGATTGGGAAAAAAGGGATCATGCCTTTGGGATCATAAATAGCTGATTTTCCCAAAGGTATGATGGTTAAAAATTGTAATGCAGCGATGAGGCGTTTCATTTTATTTTTACGGGAATACCGGCTGCCATCCAGATGACGCGGTCCACGCAGGCTGCTACTTTCTGGTTGGTAAATCCAGTAATATCTCTAAACAATCTGGCCAGTTTGTTCTCAGGGACAATGCCTGTTCCTACCTCGTTTGATACCAAAATTAGCGGGCATTCGGCCTTTGTAATTGATTGGGTCAGTTTTTGAACAGGATTGTCAATGTTTTTTAGTTTATCATCTTCCAAGATAAGATTGTTGATCCACAGCGTCAGACAGTCCACAAGGATCACATTTCCTTTTAGACCATGCTTACGGATTGTTTCAGGTAAAAAAAATGGCACTTCAAGGGTTTTCCAGGCGTTGCTTCTTTGTTGTTGATGATGATACACCCGCTGTTCCATTTCTTTGTCCTGGGGAACACAGGTGGCGATAAAGATCTTTTCTCCGGGAATCTGCTCCGCCAGATAAAGCGCATGGCTGCTTTTGCCGCTCCTGCATCCACCGATAACAAGTATCGTTTCTTTCACAAGTTACTCCCTAATTGAATATTTTTGAGGAACCAAGGTCACCCGTGGACTTTTGCCAAGGGGGCTCTCGTCCACCAAAAGAGTGCATCCATAAGCTGCTTCCAAAGTCTGATAGGTAATCACTTCATCGGGAAGCCCCTGACACATAACCTGACCATTATGGAGCAGAAGCAGATGATCCGCATACATGGCTGCAAGATTGATATCATGGGATACCATCACAACCGTAATGTCTTTTTCTGTTTTAAGTTTTTCCATCAAGTCCATGATTCGAACCTGGTAGGCAAGGTCTAAAGATGCTGTAGGCTCATCCAGAAGCATAATATCAGGTTCTTGACAAATGGCCCTTGCAATAAAAACCCGTTGCTGCTCTCCACCGCTAAGCTGATCCAGTTTGCGGTGTGCCAAGTTTTCCAGACCGGTAAAGGTGATGGCCTGATTTGCAATTTCCAGATCATTTTCTTCCTCGAGTCCCAGCATCCCCAGATAGGGTGAACGCCCCATGAGCACAATTTCGGTTACGGTAAATGGAAAATCTGAAAACGTCATTTGAGGAACAAATGCAATGGTTTGTGCTAAAGCTTTGCGATGATATTGATCGATGGAACGATTCAGGATCTTTAACTCACCGTTTTGAGGCTTTAGAATTCCGGATATTATTTTCATTAATGTGGTTTTGCCCGAGCCGTTGGGGCCGATGATAATAAAAAAGTCCTTCTTTGGAATCGAAAAGGAAACGTTCCTTAAAACAAAGTCTTCTCCAAAGGAATGATTCAGATTTTTTGCAGCAATTGCCGAAATCATTTGCCGGTCCTTTTCAATAAGTAGATAAAAAGCGGTGCACCGATCATGGCAGTTATAACACCGGCAGGCATCTCTCCCTGTTTTGGTAATGTTCGTGCCAGTAAATCACAAAAAACCATGTAGGCGCCTCCTCCAAATACACATGCCGGAACCAGAACACGATGATCCGGACCCAAAACCAGGCGAAGTAGGTGCGGCATCACAAGACCGACAAACCCCACAAGGCCACAGTATGAAACCGTTGCGCTGACCATAAATGACGTTGCCACTAGAAGCGTAAACGTGACCGTTTTAATGTTTACGCCCATCGTTTGAGCCATTTCCTTTCCCAAAAGAAGCAGATTCATTGGATTTGAAAGCCAGAAAACAAGAAAGAAACAGGGTAAGAGTGTTGCAGCAAGAATTCCGACATGTTTCATATCTACAAGGGAAAGATCCCCCATTAGCCAGAAAATGATATTGTGGAGTCTGGAGTCCTGGGTCATGGAAACCAAAAACATAATTACTGCCGCACAAAATGCATTCACCATGACTCCTGAAAGTAAAAGTGCGTCTTTTTTCAGGATCGTTTGTCCGGAGGACATGGCCAGTATGAGAAGAAGTGTTAGGATACTTCCGGTAAAAGCCGTAAGGCTTACTCCAGGAAACCGGGAAAAGCCCATGAGGATGCCGATAATTGCCCCGATGGCCGAACCTCCTGAAATACCGAGAATATACGGCTCTGCCAGCGGGTTACGGAGCAAAGCCTGAAAAACAAGGCCTCCCAAAGAGAGTGCTGCGCCGACCAGAGCTGCCAAAAGAACCCTTGGAAATCGTATCTGCCATATAATCGTGTACAGCATGGACTCCGGTTCTTTTATACCCATCAAGTTTTTAAATACATCCTTGATTCCGCTGTCGGTGGATCCCATGGAGATTCCAAGAACCATGGCAAACCCCAGTAATAGTATCAGGAGAGATGAGGCTGTTATGACTCGTTTGATTAGAAATGGTGTTTTGGTGTTCATTGGATTTTTTTAAAAAGCTCCGGGTGGATCATCCGAATTATTAGTTCGAGACCGTCCACGAGCCGGGGGGAGGGACGGTCGAAAAAATTGGAATCTTCAAGATAAATGCGTTGGTTTCGAACCGCCGGCATAGTGGGCCATTTTTCCCATTCTGCCTTGACCTTTTCAAAGGCAGCACTTCGTGCCATGGAGGTAATGATAATGACTTCCGGTGAGAGAGACAGAACCTTTTCGCGACTAAACCGGGGATACGGAATGGGACCCGCTGCAAGGTTGGTCCCGCCGGCAATAACGATGAGTTCATGGATAAAGGTGTGGGTTCCTACGGAAACGATGGGCGAAATACCGATTTGAAAAAAGACCCCGGGACGATGTGTGACATTTGCAACCAGTGACTTCACTTTTTGAATCCTTAAATCCATCATCTGCACCAGTCGATCGGCCTGATCTTTTGCATTTAGAAGTGTGCCGATTTCCAAAACTGTTTTCATGACCGTTTCTAAATTGTTGGGATCGACGGCATAAACAGGTATTTTTAAAGACTCGAGCCGCTGTGCGATCACTCGTGGATTACCGTCTTTGATGGCAATGCAAAGGTCCGGTTTCAACGCCACTATTTTTTCCAAATCGAGATGAACATAAGAACCGACCTTGGGCAGCTTTATGGCTTCAGATGGAAAATCACTGTATGTTGTCACTCCTTTAAGACGGTGGCCCTGGACCAAAGTATAAACTATATCCGTGATACT
>JAFDCA010000239.1 GCA_019313025.1 Deltaproteobacteria bacterium | reverse complement strand
GTATTTTTGAGGGAAAATTTATATAGGTAAAAGGTACTATATGAAGGTTAGGGTCTTAGTACTTTTGTATTAGATTAAGACTAAAGACACTAAGTAATTTCTAATACTTTGGTACTAGATTTTGTAATGCTGGCCATCAATGTTCAAGGTGATTGTTTTTACATTCATTTCTCCATTCAAGAATAATCGATCAAAACTTCTGATAATTGGTATGTAGAGCGCGTGGTAAAGTTTACATATATAGTCTCTTATCAGACCCTTTCCTCAAAAGACCTCTATGAAAATACGAGGATATCACAGAAAATGAAAGGATCCTTTGAATGAAATGTGTCTCAAATTCCTCTTCGCTACCATATCCATATTTTCCCCCCATACATCATTTTCCCTTCTAATAGCCCATAACGGGGCTTTCGCAGGTTCTGCGATCAACGAAATATAAGATAATAGAAGAAAAGGTGGCATTTTATGAACAATCAAAAGAACAAGGGGAAAGAGAAAAGAAGAAGGAGCAGAGATCAGAGGTCCGAAGCCAGAGAGCAGAGAGCAAGGGCGAAGAGGCCACACTAACGGCGGATAAAAGGACGGAGACAGGGGAAAAGGGAGGAGGCTTTGCCGTTGGAGGTTGGACGAAAGACGAAGAGCGATGGACGAGGGAAGGCAAAAGTTCGAAAGTCATAGGCTTCGCTGAAAATCATCAATCATCAATCCAAAAGCAGAGCACTCCTCCAATCTCAAGCCGCCGAAGGGGAACAGAAGGTAAAAGAGAAAAGTTTATTTGTCAGCAAGGCCTGATTTTTTAAAAATTGATTTGAGGTATTCATTCAGGTCGGTAATGTCTTTTTGAGCGACTTCGAATACCCTTTCCAAGTCTATTTTACTGTATTCATGTACCACGAGGTTTCTCAGGCCCACTGCTTTAACCATTTTTTCTGTTATCTCATTATCCAGATAACCGTTTTCTTCGAGCAGGTAAAACATTTCATTGGTGCTGCCCGGGACGCCAAAGCCCTCGTCACTGATAATATGAGCCGCTATATCAATACAATTTTGAACAGCCATTTGAATCATTGCTGTCCAAAATAATTTAGAAATCAGACTTTGGTATTACTAATAACAATCAGTTATCGGTTAAGAATTACCGATTTCATAATCAGGTTATGGTTTTTAATAGCAAATGCTGTCCAAAACCGCGAAAGGGAATTGGATATTGGACAGACTCGGGTACAAACGGTTTAGTTTCGAATGGCTTGTCGATCCATTCCCATAAGTTACGGTAAGTAAATAGATTCCATCTTAAAAAAGCAACCAGATTTGATAGCGACCAGCATAGCTTGGATTTGAACTGAAGAAATTTAATCAACAGCATTGCAATTAATGCTGTCCAAATTTGGATGTAAAGCGCGTTTTCACTGGTACCGACAAAGGTTTTGACTTTTAAGTTTTGCTTTAGCGCCTTGAAAAAAATTTCAATCTGCCAGCGATCTTTGTAGATAGCCGCAACAGTGGTAGCGCCAAAATCAAGATGGTTTGTCAGCAAAACGACTTCGTCTTCATTCTCGTTATCCCAGACAACGATCCGGCGCAGAGGATAGGGACAATTTTTCTGGGCGTAATATCCGCAAAACATGATTAGCTGATCGGCGAGGACGTTTCGATTTTTCGGAACTTGCAGCTCCTCTAAAAGCATATAATCGGCGTTGTCTTTTAAACGGGTGACGAAATAAATCTCGTTTTCCGTCCACTGGGCATACAGTTTATAATCATTGTAACCGCGATCCATAGCGATAATGGAACCAGGAGATAGCGGCACCTTTCGGGCAACGGCGACATCATGCTTTTTCCCATTGGAGATATAGGCATATGTGGGCAAATATCCGTCATGATCCAAAAGCAGATGGAGTTTTACAGCTCCTTTCGTCCGACGAAATTTGGCCCATGGAAACATCGATAAACATAGCGATATGGTGGTGGCGTCCAATGTGAGCAACTTGTTTTTAAATCGAAACTTCTTCACCGGCGCCACCTGTCTGCAAAAATCAAGGGTTTCGTAAAACAGATCTTGAAACATTTGCCAGGGCCGATGAGCATTTGCATACGAGAGCGTCGACTTGTTTGGAGCAGTTGTCATTGCCAGATGTTTCAACTTTCCCAAGCAGCAGGCCAAACCGCCACAAATTTCCCGAAGGCTTTTGGCCTGGGCTAATTGACAAAATAGCATGGCCACAAAATGGTCCCAGGAACTAAATTTTTTAGCGTAACGTTCAGAACGATGTCGGTAAACCAATCCATAAAATCTTTGACGGTTGATCAAATTAAGCAGTTGACTGAACAGGCTTGCATTTCGTACCATAAGACGTCCTCCTTATTGCGGGTAATCGTTTTTTTGCGGAAATTAACAATCACCCTACATATAAGGAGGATTTTTTTCAATTACTCGTTCAATTACTCATTTTAAATCCGTTTTTGGACAAGTCTGAGTTCATATATCGTATTTCTTACAAAAATGCAAAAAAGGCAAACCCCAAAAATGAGATCTGCCTTTCTGATATCTGAAAACACAAAGTTTTTGAAATTATGTTGATCTTTGTTCCATAGCAGCGAGCTTGAAT
>JAFDCA010000238.1 GCA_019313025.1 Deltaproteobacteria bacterium | reverse complement strand
GACTGCCGGCAACCAAAATAACGGGAAAGTGGTTATTCCCTCGTTATCTTGTGGAACAGTGGCTGGAGAATGAGACCATCAACTATCCAAAACCAACGGTTCCTCTACCTCCTTACCAAGGCCTTTTGATCATCACCGGAAGCAACGATATCCTTCTTGACCGGACAATTTCCCTTTTTAATCGACTGTATCCGGAGCATTTGGCGGTATTTGGGAATCTGGGAAGCATGGGAGGGATCCGGGCGCTTCGACGCAATCTCTGTAATATTGCATCGAGCCACCTGATTCAGGAAAACGGCAAGGACTACAATTTCGGTTTTGTCAGGGAAGAACTGGAACAGCTACCGGCAGTGGTCAACTTCTGTCTACGACAGCAGGGTCTTTTACTGGCCAAAGGGAACCCAAAAGGAATTCAAGAGATAGCCGATTTAGGAAAACCGGGCATAAAAATCGTCAACCGGCCTTTGGGTACCGGAACCCGGTTGCTCTTTGATGGAGAACTGAATAAAGCTGGCGTCAGAGGGGATCAGATCGAAGGATATCAATTGGAGTTTCAAAGACACCTGGATGTGGGACTCGAAGTGTTGTCCGGCAGGGCAGACACAGGTCCCGGAATCCAGGCAGTGGCGGGTCTGTTGGATCTCGACTTTATCCCCCTGCGCTGGGAGCGTTTTGATTTTCTTATTCTCAAAGACCGGTTTTTCGAAAAAGGCATCCAACTCTTTTTAGGACTTTTGCCGGATGCCGCCTTTCGGGAATTGACTCAAGACCTGTCAGGGTATGATATGAGCCTCTGCTCAAAGATGCTCTTTCCCCAAAAATGAAAGGAAAAGATCTTTTGTATATCCTTTTGGAAAAGAAAAAACATCGTTTATCCAGAGGGCCAGACTTTCCAAGGCTGAATAAACAAATATTATGAATTTTTTGACGGACAGTTTTTTTTCGGCATTGCTTCTAATATGGACACTGGATCACAATTTGATTGAGATTATCGGTGTGTCCCTGAAAGTGAGTTCCATCTCCACATCTGTTTCAGCTTTAGTGGGTGTTCCTTCGGGATTTTTAATCGCCTTTTCTGACTTTAAAGGAAAACGGTTAACCATTACCCTACTTAACACGATGCTGGCCCTGCCGACGGTGGTTGTCGGCTTGTTTGTCTATGCCTTTATCTCCAGAAAAGGTATCTTTGGCGCCTATGATCTGCTTTATACCCAAAAAGCAATGGTCATCGGCCAGATGATTCTGATCACTCCCATCGTCACCACATTCACGATCTCCGCTGTGAGCCGTATTGACGACCGTTACCGAAAAGCCGCATTGACCCTTGGCGCAAATCTTAGACAAACTGCATGGGTGATCATCCGTGAAGCGCGCTTCGGGATTATGGCCGCCGTGGTTATGGCATTTGGAAGAGTCATCGCAGAGGTGGGAATCAGTATGATGCTCGGCGGCAATGCCAAAGGATTCACCCGGACCATGACAACAGCCATGGCTCTGGAATATGACAAGGGAGAATTTGTGTTGAGCGTGGCCTTAGGGGTCGTGTTGCTGAGCGTCAGTTTTGCCGTCAATATTTTTTGTAATTATTTTCAAGGCAAGGGCCGGGATGGCAATTAAAATGCTTTACACGTTAAAAAACATTATAAAGGCCTACGACGGTCGGGCTGTGCTGAATCTAAACCATCTTTGTCTTCAAAAGGGTAAGGTGATCGGCCTTCTGGGACCCAATGGTGCCGGAAAAACGACACTTCTTGAAATTCTGGCCTTTCTGTTGCCCCCGACCTCCGGTGAAATCTGGTTTAAACAGGATAAAATCAATTTAAACATAGGGAGGATGATCAAACTAAGACGCAAAGTCGTACTTGTTCAGCAGCATCCCATCCTCTTTACCACCACGGTTTATAAAAATATAGATTTTCCCCTAAAAATCAGAAACACACCCAAAACAATAAGAACCCGAATGATCCATGAACTGCTGGAACTGGTTGGTATGGCATCGTTCAAAGATGCAAGAGCCCATACACTTTCCGGCGGTCAAACCCAGCGGGTGGCCATTGCCCGGGCACTGGCCTGCTCCCCGGAGGTCATTCTTTTGGATGAACCCATGGGCAGCGTCGATGTTGAAAACCAGATTACCATTGAGCGCATCATCCGGGAGATCAATCAGATAAAAGGCATTTCAGTTGTTTTTACCACACATGATGTGGTTCAAACCTCAAGGCTGGCCGATGAAACCTTATTTCTCTATGAGGGAAAAGCTGCAACATCCATATATGAAAACATTTTCAGTGCCCGCATTGAAACCGGCACAAACGGTCAACAATACTGTATGCTTCCCAACGGATTTAAATTAAGGACACGTTCTGAAAAAACAGGACAGACCCGGATATCCATTTCAGCCGCCAAGGTCAGAATCAGTCCAAACAACCTCAACGATCAAGAAAATACCCGAAAAGGCAAGATCATTCAGCTTAACCATGAACACTTCAATGTCCGTGTGCTGGTTGATGCTGGAATACCTTTAAATGTATTGATACCCAAAGAATCATTCAACAGATATGAAATGGGTATCGGTGACGATGTCTGGGTAACCTGTCCTGCTGAGAGTATCGACATCTTTTAGCTTATACCTGAATTTCCACCTCGCATTTTTATGTAAACAATACCTGTTCACGGCTGAAAACTTGAGTTTTACATTTGACTCTGCGTCTGATATGGTTATTTTTAGGATATTAAATCTTGAATATATTAAAAACATTAAAAGACATCCATCTATAGCTATTGTCAGAATAACATTCCGTTTCAGCCGCCGGATAATTTTGTTGAGATCTGCAAGAACTCGCAAACAAAAGCGCGTAAAAGAGAACATGGCCATGGCTTTTTAGAATATCGTTCAGTAGTTTGATTGTATGTTTTAATTTGAAATACTTCGAAGATGGTCT
>JAFDCA010000237.1 GCA_019313025.1 Deltaproteobacteria bacterium | reverse complement strand
TGTTTCGATTTTTTCGGAATCTATAAATTTGAGGTTCACCCGGCAATCATTGGGAATTCCGCCATGGCGGAGGGCTTCATTCAGACTTTTGTAAGATTCCGTTAAATCGACATATTTCCCGACAATTGCAATGGTTACCGATGTTGCAGGTTCTTTAAGACTCTTGACAATTTCTTCCCAGTTGTCAAGATGGGGCGCCCTGGTCCAAATGTTAAGTTTTTCCACTATTTTCTGATCAAGCCCCTCCTTGTTGAACACCAGGGGGACTTCATAAATACACTCCACATCTTTAGCCGTGAAGACCTCGTCTACAGTGACATTACAAAAAAGGGCTATCTTTGCCTTGATTTCTTTGGGCAAATACTTGTTCGTACGGCAGAGAAGAATGTCCGGCTGAATACCGATACTTCGAAGCTCCTTTACACTGTGCTGGGTCGGTTTTGTTTTAACTTCTCCGGCAGTACCAATATATGGAACAAGGGTGAGATGGATATACAAGGCATTTTCCTTTCCCACATCCGCCCGGAATTGTCGAATCGCTTCCAGAAAAGGCAGGCTCTCAATGTCACCGACGGTTCCGCCGATTTCAACAATGACAATATCTACTGAACCAGCCACCAGCTTGATGCTTCTCTTAATCTCGTCTGTAATGTGGGGAATGACCTGCACCGTGCCGCCCAGGTAATCCCCACGGCGTTCTTTGGTGATGACCGAATGGTATATTTTTCCGGTGGTAAAGTTGTTGTCTCTGTTCAATCTGGCATGGGTAAACCGCTCATAATGCCCGAGATCCAGATCTGTTTCTGCCCCGTCATCCGTGACATAAACTTCTCCATGCTGGAAAGGGTTCATGGTTCCTGGGTCAACATTAATGTATGGATCCAGTTTCTGTATGGTTACGGTTAACCCCCTGCTTTCAAGAAGTGCCCCGATGGCTGCAGAAGCGAGCCCTTTGCCCAAGGATGAAAGCACACCCCCCGTAATAAATATAAATTTTGTTTTATAATCCATTTTGTGCCTTTTCTTCAGATGTCGCAAACCTAATGCAAGTTCTTATTTATATATTTTTTTGAATTCTTCAATGGTCATTTGAACTTCATCCAGTTCTTTTTTACCGTCATTTTTCGGTTCAACAGGGGCATCCTGAGGATAGCGCGATTTAAGTTTTTGGATATCAAAAATATCCGGCTCGAAAGAAGGGTTCGCTTTGATGTCCTGAACATGTATTTCTCGGACCAAGTTCCCATTTGAAAAAAATTCGATCCGCATTGGATACCAGATTTTATTTGATTTTTTCCAATCGAGATACAAAACTTCAAGATTTTGTGTGGCGTTGCCTGTCATTATCCAGCGAAAAGGGAGGAAAGTTTTTTTGTCCAGCCATACTTGAGACGACGTTTCATCCGGATATTCGGCGCCTAAAACGTAAGCCGGTGTGCCTTGAAAACGACCCAGGCTTGTAACCTTTACATCCACGCCAAGATTTGACAATCGTTCTTGAAGAATTTCTCTGGATCTAAAAAGGATAAGATCCTTGTAATGATCATATAAATTTTCAGGTTCATCTGAAATTTTTCCATCAATAACCGTGAATATGATGCTGTCTGATAAAATGCGAATTCTTTGAATGTTTTCTGAGACGATGTCCGAGCGAAATTTTTCCGGGAAAATGAACTTTAATGTTTCATTAAGTTCATTGGCACCCATGTTCGGGTTGCCGCCATGTTGAATCAATTTTTGAGTCACCATGAGACGCTGGACAACACCGAGGTTTTGGGTCATTAATTTCAAAAGGTAGGGACCCGGCAGAACATAGGCATTTAGAGAGGTATGCTGAAGTCCTAATGTCGCGAGACAGAAAAAAATGGCAAACAGTTTTCTCAGAAAGTATGACATCCCAATTTAAAGAACAACAGCCTTGTTTGGTATTTTATATTTCTTGGAACAACATTTACAGTATTTCGTCTTCAAAAATTGCGCCTTCTCCGAGCTCTTCTTCAATCCGCATGAGCTGGTTGTATTTCGCAATACGATCGCTGCGGGACATGGAACCTGTTTTTATCTGACCACCGCTGATTCCCACAACAAAATCTGAAATAAAGGTATCTTCCGTTTCGCCGGATCTGTGAGAAATGACAGTGGTATATCCGGATTGCTTTGCCATCTCAATGGTATCGAGAGTTTCGGTGACCGTTCCGATCTGATTCAACTTTATCAGGATGGAGTTGGCGATGCCTTCTTCGATCCCTTTTTTGAAGATTTTGGGGTTGGTGACAAATATATCATCGCCGACGATTTGTATGGATCCTTCCAGCCGATCTGTCATCAGCGCCCAACCTTCCCAATCCTGCTCTGAAAGACCGTCTTCTATAGAAAGAATCGGATATTTATCAATTAACGTCTGATAGTAATCGATGAGTGCTTCAGCGGTCAGTTCTCTATTTTCTGATTGAAGGAGATATTTTCCTTTTTTGTAAAATTCGCTGGCAGCGGAATCCAAAGCCAACCCGATATCACTTCCCGGTTTGTAACCGGCAGATTCGATGGCCCTGATGATAAACTGAATGGCTTCTTCATGAGATGCAAAATCCGGAGCAAAACCGCCCTCGTCACCCACAGCGGTATTGAGCCTCTTGTCTTTTAGAATTTTTTTTAGGCTTTGAAATGTTTCTGCTCCCATTTGAACGGCTTGAGTGATGGATTTTGCACCTACGGGTACGATCATAAATTCTTGTATGTCAAGATTGTTGGCAGCATGGGCACCCCCGTTGATGACGTTCATCATGGGAAGGGGCAGCCGCCGGGCATTCATTCCTCCCAGATATCTGTAAAGCGGCAATCCATAAGCATGGGCAGCGGCTCTGGCAGCCGCCATCGATACGCTAAGGATTGCATTTGCTCCGAGTTTTGACTTATTGGACGTGCCATCCAGCTTGATCATTACGTTGTCTAATGCGATTTGGTCTGCGGCATCCATTCCTTGAACAGCAGGGGCAATTTTATCCATTACATTATTAACGGCAGTGACAACGCTTTTGCCCCCATACCTCTTTGATCGCTTGTTACGAAGCTCCAAGGCTTCACGTTTTCCTGTAGAAGCGCCGGATGGGACGGCAGCACGACCAATGGCACCGCAAGCAACATAGACGTCTGATTCAATTGTCGGATTGCCTCTGGAATCGAGAATTTCCCTTGCTTTGATTTCAATTATTTCGGTCATGCGTCCCTCCTGTGTGTGTTTTTTGGCTGGTTTTGTGATTGCCCGAAATTTTGTGCAACGTCTTGCCATGCATGTATATTTTTGCAGCTTGACAATTTTGGGATAGATGTTACTCTTCTAATAATTTAATGTCAAGAAGCGGAAATACGATATTTTTTTAATTTTTGATTTTCAATAAAAAAAGCCTGTTTCACCGGATTGAACCGTTATGCAACATTCTGATTTTTATTCCAACGCACATCTTGTGGTTTCAGCCATAAGGATATTCATCCATAAAAACTCAAAACATCCGTCATTGACTGAGATTTGCAAAACCCTATCGTTTTCTATGGAACAAGGCAACCTCATCTGTAAAAAACTAAAAGAGTTAGGGATCATTGACGTGGTCGAAGGCGCCTTTGAAGAACATCTGTTTATCAAAGACCATTTGAAAATAGAAGAAATTCCTAAGGACAAAAAGGAAGACAAGCTTGAAGAGGCGCTTAAGAAATTTAAAGATTCAAAGAAAGATTTTTCGAAAAAAATAGAATCTTTTCAGGCCAAACAGGCAGAAAAACAGAAAGCACTTTTTGCTGAACTGGAAGAAAAGTTGAAAAAAGGATCAGAGAAAACCAAACCCTCATCTGAATAAACAAGGGCTATTTTTCATCAACGTTACCAGCGTTTAGCGGGGCGGGAAAAGTTACGTGGGAGTGTTGGAATATTGGAGTAATGGAATGATGGGTTTAAAGGATTTATTAACCAATTATTCAGGCAAACTTTAATCTTATTCCCAATATTCCATTCTTCCAGTCAAAGTTTGTTTAGGCCTGCCGCTCTTAAGATTTTTTCCCCATATTTGGGAGCAAAGCTTGGGTTCGCACTTATAATCTCCAGCCCCAGAACTTGAGAAATGTCGCAAAATCCCACATATCAGAGGTTTTACGATTCCAGGGTTTAATGCTGGTATAAAAAGGATTGCCCGTTTCTTTCCTGTCCGCATAGACTTTATCGGTTCCCACGAAAAAATCGAGGCTCAATAGACTCATAAAGAGAGACTCCCAGGGCTTTACCGATCCCTTGACGTGGCCTTTCAAGACGCCCTTATTATAAAAAAAACTAGTTGTACCACTGTTTATGGGAATGCTTTCCAGTTCCTGCATGGGTGCTAAGGCGGCAGGTATGATCATAAAATGACGGGATTTTTTTATTTCCTGTTTGTCCACAATTTCCAGATCCATTACCCGGTGAACGTTGGGTCTTATGTGAATTAACAAGGAGGGATTTTCCACATTTTTGAAGTTCAGGCGAGACGGTAATATTTCTCCGTAAACGTTGACCGGTTTATCCTGCCATTTCAACGGCAGGGCATCACGGGGCAAAAAGGATGTTGGAACGATAGATTGATAACAACCGCAAGTGCCGACAGTGGTTACCAGAACCGGCCTTTGAACAGCATCAAGGGTAATGACCACCATGAGTCCGACATTTTCCCCGGCGGTAAGATGAAAAGGAATCAAACTAAAAGGCACCTTTGGGAAATGAACCCGGTAAATCAAATTGGTATATTGTCCCTTTGAGGTGGTAAAGTGGCGTTTTAGATAATAGATAACCGGATGTTCGGTGTTTACATAGATCTGCTCGTTTCCCTGATCATCAAATCTGGCAGAAGGCCGACCAATTCGGTTGTAAGTGGATGCGCTGTTATGGGTGAGAAAAAAAGGCGTTTGCTGAACGATAAGGCTGCGGTTTGCATCCTGGCCCTGATAGAGTGTCTTTATTGTTTCAAAAGGTAATTCTTGATGATGTGCGCATGCTGAAAGGATAAGAAACACACCCAGCATCGATATGCGAAGATGTTTAAAAATCATCGTAAAATTTTCCTTTTTGGCTTCAAGTCTCTTAATGATAAATTTAATGTCTTTTGTGGCAAGAAATAAAAACAATCACGAAAACAAGAAACAGGGAAAGCATTAATTTTATGATTATATTTTTGGCGTTTTCGGCCGTTCGAGCTTTCGCGATAAAAACTTTTCCTGCTTTTCGGGGTTGGGTTTTAAAAAACAATTCTCAAACCGTCAAAAACCAACATTTATTCATTAACCCAATATAATAACAGCCAAAGCCTTGTAAAGCGCATTCATGTCTTGTCGGAATGAATGAGAATCAAAATAGTTTTTTTCATAGACTCTTTAAAGCGATCTTGATATCGATATGTGTTACCTTGAATTTTAAAGCGCCCTTTTATACATCTGAGGAACCGGGAGTTTCGTTTGTAAAAATTCGATTATCTATGGAGCGATTTAACAAATAAAAACCCCCGGACCTCATAAACCAAGGAAAGGATTTTTATTAAATGAGAAATGTAACCCTGACAATCGGAATGATGTTGTGCATCTTAACGGCCGGGATCGGATGGACCGGTGAAAAAAAACAAAAGGAGAATCCCGTGTATGTCATTCAAACAAC
The DNA here is from genome assembly GCA_019313025.1 of Deltaproteobacteria bacterium. The sequence continues at coordinate 18,659 of JAFDCA010000237.1, read as the reverse complement.
TCTTGGAGACATTGAAGTGGAACTGTTTCAGAACGAAACCTCAAAAACGGTTGAAAATTTTATTGGTCTGGCGGAGGGCACCAAAGAATTTCAGGATGTTAAGACCGGCAAAAAGATTAAACGACCCTATTACAACGGTCTGATTTTTCACAGGGTCATCCAAAATTTCATGATTCAAGGCGGTTGTCCTTTGGGTAATGGACAGGGTGGGCCGGGCTATACATTTGCCGATGAAATCGATGCCACAGCCCTTGGATTGGATAAAATAAAGGCGTTCGATCCCCAGAAGGGGCCTCATCGTTTTTTAATGATTCGCAGTCAGGAAGAATATCAGCGAAACCTTCTGATGCCTCTATTTCAAGCGATGAATATCAAATCACAAGAAGAACTTGATCAAAGAAAAAAAGAGGTCGAGGCCAGGCTCGATAGCCTGACCTTAAAGGAGGCTTACGAAAATATGGGTTATGTCTATTCCAAAAATGGATCAGAGCATCCGCCGGTACGCGGCTCGCTGGCCATGGCCAATGCAGGTCCCAATACCAATGGATCACAGTTTTTTATTAATATGATCGATACAGACTGGCTCACCGGTAAACATACCGTTTTTGGAAAAGTGGTAAAGGGAATGGATGTGGTGGATAAGATCGGAGCGGTCAAAGTCGATTCAGGGAAAAAACCGGTTGAAGATGTGAAAATTATTTCCATTCATCGAAAAGCATCTTCCTAGCGTATGAATTGACATGACCATTGGGCCGTGAAACTTGTGATATAGCCTTTGATGTAGGGCTAATATGGCGTTGGAGAAATAAAATGGGGTTTTATCTCATGGAAGGAAATGAAGCCATCGCGTGGGGGGCGGTTGTTTCAGGATGCCGTTTTTTTGCCGGGTATCCCATCACTCCGGCAACAACCATATTTAATACCATGCTCAAGCTTCTTCCACCGCTGGGAGGCGTCTGCCTTCAGGGTGAAGATGAAATCGCATCCATAGGCTACTGTTTAGGGGCGTCCATGGGGGGCTTGAAGGCCATGACCGCCACATCAGGACCGGGTATCAGTCTTTATAGTGAGCATATTTCTTTTGCTATTGGAAGTGAAATTCCCATTGTCATTGTGGATGTCCAGCGGCTCGGCCCTTCCACCGGGTCGGCAACTTTGGGCGCTGACGGTGATATTCAGTTTTTACGCTGGGGCAACAGCGGAGGATTGCCTGTTATTGTATTGGCCCCTGTGGATGCTGGCGACTGTTATTCGCTGACCATCAGAGCGTTTAATCTTGCCGAAGAATATAGGTGTCCCGTATTTATCGCTTCCAACAAAGAGATTGCCATGACCCGTGAAAATCTCAACATGGATGCCATAGATATACCCAAAGTTATAGAACGCACCCCTCCCCCAACTGGAAAGCCGTTTATTCCTTTTGAAGTACCTCCGGAAAGCAAAGCGCCATATTTTTTACCCATTGGCGGAGATGTGGTCGTTCGTCAGACCTCTTCGACTCACGGGGAAGACGGCTATATCACCACCGATTCCGATGAAATTACCCGAGTCCAGCAAAGACTCAAAACCAAGCTGATTTCTAATGTGGAAAGATTCAGTTATCACGAATTTGTTCTGGAAAAAGATGCGGACACACTACTTTTGACATATGGAATTACTGCTCGGGCTGCCCGTGATGTGTACCATGCATGTAAAAATTCGGGAAATCCCATTTCGCTTCTGATTCTAAAAACCTTGTGGCCGGTGCCTGAAGAATTAATTAAAGAAAAAGCGAAGCATGTTCAGCGTGTGGTTGTGGCGGAAATGAATCTCGGACAGTATGTTCGAGAAATAGAACGGATTTTGCCAGATAAAACCATCGATTTTCTGGGTCGAATGGACGGACGTTTGATATCCCCGGGCCAGATAGCGGAGGCTTTGATTAATGGGTAGTTTGTTGAACAAAAACAGGCCGCCGGTTTTCTGTCCGGGGTGCTCTCATGACCGGATAACCCAAACCCTCGACCGGGCTTTTCTGAACATGGGGTTGAAAGGAGAAGAAATTGTTATTGTCACTGACATTGGATGTTCAGGACTTTTTGACACCTTTTTTAACACCCATGCATTTCATGGCCTTCACGGTAGGGCACTAATTTATGCCGCCGGTTTGAAAATGGCCCAACCCCATCTTCATGTCATCGTAACCATGGGAGACGGGGGCCTGGGTATCGGAGGCGCCCATGTTCTTTCTGCATGCCGTCGCAATCTTGATTTGACACTTTTGGTTTTGAACAACTTCAATTTCGGGATGACCGGCGGGCAGTTTTCGGCAACCACGCCATCGACCGCCCAGGTAGGGTCCGGCTTTTTAAACCGCCTGGAACTTCCTTTTGATATATGCCGGATTGCAGCATCGGCAGGGGCTGCCTATGTCAAACGCTGTTCCGGATATGCAAAAAATCTTTCCGAAGAGATAGAAAATGCCATTCGTTTTAACGGTTTTTCTATCCTTGATATCTGGGGAATATGTCCGGGGCGTTACACCCAACGCAACAAACTCTCGCCACAGATCATTGAAGAGCGCCTCGCCAAAATGCCGCCGATTAAAAGCCCGGTTATTGAAAACTTAAGAGAAGAATATGGACATCACTACAGAGCACTGGCTGACGGTCAAAGACAGGTTTCGCCGCCTGAGAAAATAACGGCGCAATTCGATCCTATTGAACGCATAAGAATGGGCGTTATTATTCTGGGTAGTGCTGGTCAGCGGATCATCACCGCCGGTGAAATCTTGTGCCTGGCAGGGCTTACTGCCGGGTTTCAAACCACTCAAAAAAATGAATACGACATCACCGTTCTTAGGGGACCTTCTATAACAGAGGTGATTTTGTCTCCACATACAATCGGTTACACAGGCATCGAACAGCCGGATGTTATACTGGCGTTGAGCCAGGAAGGGGTGGATCGCCGGAAACACCTTTTTGATTCGCTGGACAATTCGGTTCTGATTCTTCAGGCTCCCGGGGTTTTCATTCCATCCTGTGACGCCGAGATTTTTCAACCAGACCTAAAATCACTAAAAATCAAATCCGCTGACTGGGCTTTGGCTGCCTTAATCGTCCTTGCCAAAATGAACAGGGTCATTCAGCCCGAGATGCTTATAACCGCCCTTAAGTACAAATTCAGGAACAACATTCTGGCATCTTCTCTCGATCTTTTGGAACGAGTTAGGACAGACTAAATTTTTGTAAGTGTAAGATAGTGAAAAACCCACCATGTATTATATGAACGTCTTAATAGACCGCATTAATCCATCCCGTTTTATTCCATCATTTTTCCTGTTTTAACTATTACCCTAATTAAAAAAAAAAAAAAAAATGTAACAACAATTATGGTGTTTGTGCCATAATTTGTTGTCTTCATTGTTATGCTGTTAAAGTAACTACTTGAAATTTAAGCATGCAAATTAATTCTTTGATTCTGCATGATTTTTGCATGTTAATCCTACATTTTGTCGGCATAAATAACCTTTTAACTTCGACTTTTTTGCTGCATTCGGTTCTTGACGAGTTCCTTTTAAACTTCTCTGAGAAACCTTTTAAATTTAGCAGGTGTTGCTTTCCCCAAAAGAGTTGTACTTAGTTAGAAATTTAAAAAATATACGGTTGCCCATTCATCCAAAGTAACACGGATGATGTTTCAAGCATTCACCGTGGGTCGTTCTTGATATGCTTGTTCTGTTAGAGGAAGTATGATGAAAAAAAATATCGTTGTCTCAGCGCTTCTGCTTATATTTATTTTTGGATTTATAGTTATATCGACAGTGTTTGCTGATGGTAATGGGATAATTGGCTCAATCCCTGTCCCGGAGCCCGCTTCTTTACTCTTGTTGGGGATTGGTATGGTTGGTCTTGCAGGATTTGGACGCAAAAAATTTAAAAAATAGCTCACATTGAACACGCCACTGACTGATAGCAATGATAGACGTTCGGGTATTGATAGGCGTCAATTTTCATACTATGCACATATTCCGGAACGACGGTCCGGAAAAGAAAGGAGAAGTGGCTTCGATATAAGACCAAAACCGAGCAAATCAGAATAATAAAAAGGATTTCAAACCGGCAGAGTCAGATATGACTCTGCCTTTTTAGTCTTAAGGGGCTTTGTACCTACAAAACAAATTCGTACAAATATTAAATATGCTTAAAAACACATTTCTCCATATTCCGGGAATCGGAATAAAAACGGAAAAACGATTATGGAAATTCGGAATTCACAGCTGGGATCTTTTTTTAAATACTTGGCAAACGGCTATACCACCAAAAAAACTCCACACCATGGTCGAATATTTAAAAGAATCAAAAAATCAAATGGCGTATTTGAATCCAAATTATTTTGCCGAGCTGATACCAGCAGGTCATCACTGGCGCTTTTTCCCGGAATTTCGAAATACCACCGTCTATCTGGACATCGAAACCACAGGATTGAGTCCTTATTACGAAACCATTACCACCATTTCACTCTATGACGGCCAATCAATTTTCTATTATGTCAAAGATCAAAATCTGAACGACTTTCCTGAGGACATCAAACAATACAAAGTGATTATAACCTATAATGGTAAAAGTTTTGATGTTCCATTTATTGAAAGGTATTTTGACATTCGGTTGAACCAAGCACACATTGACTTAAGGTATGTTCTGGCGAGCTTGGGATACAGAGGCGGTCTGAAATCTTGTGAAACTCAATTGGGATTCAAGAGGGGAGATCTAGCTGATATCGATGGATTTTTTGCTGTCCTGCTTTGGTATGACTATTTGAAAAACCGAAATGAAAAGGCATTAGAGACGCTATTGGCTTATAATATTCAAGATGTTCTGACCCTCGAGATGTTAATGGTGATTTCCTACAACTTGAAAATCAAGGACACACCATTTTATCAAAACCGTTTGCCGGAGCCGGTTTCGCCGAAATCTCCCTTTCGTGTAGACATGAAAACGGTGGAAAGGATTCGATCCGAAAAAACCTATTTCGGGTTTGCTTGAATCCGGGAAAATATGATGATGGTCCTTCATGGCTATCAACATGTAAAAACACAATTATCAAATAACCCTACGTAAATTTTTACACCTTGACACTGCCCCTCCATTTATTTATATTTTCTGTTTTTATCTTAAATAAAAACCGGTCACTGGTTAGGATCAATTGCCAATGCCTCTAAAAAACACGAAAGAATTTATCAAAAAACTTGAATCCGCGGGCGAACTAAAGAGAATCTCTGCAGAAGTGGATCCTCTATTGGAAGTCACTGAAATTGCCGATCGGATAAGCAAAACCCATGGCCCCGCACTGCTTTTTGAAAATATCAAAGGCTCTATGTTTCCGCTCATAATCAATGCGTTCGGCAGTTTTCGACGAATGGAGATGGCACTGGGATGCGATTCATTTGACGATATCGGCCGACGTATCGAATCGCTCATAAAAATTAAACCCCCTGCCAGTTTCACCCAGAAAATTAAGATGCTTCTTGATCTCAATGCTTTGTCGAAGGTTACACCAAAAAAAGTGAAACATGCGCCATGTCAACAACAGGTCTATGACCCGGAAGGGCCTCTTTTGAACATGCTCCCCATACTCACTTGCTGGCCCAAAGATGGGGGCCCGTTTATCACACTTCCCATTGTCATCACCAAAGATCCGGATACAGGCATTCAGAATATGGGCATGTATCGCATGCACAAATATGATCATGCCACCACAGGTATGCATTGGCAGTATAATAAGGACGGGAACCGGCACTTTGATAAATACAAATCACGTGGAAAGCGCATGGAAGTGGCGGTGGCGTTAGGTGGATCACCCCTGGTGACATATGCGGCCACAGCGCCATTGCCCCCGGACGTCGACGAGTTGTTACTGGCTGGGTTTATCGGATCAAAACCCATTGAAATCATCCAGGCCAAGACCATTGACATTTTTGTTCCGGCAGAATCCGATTTTATCATCGAAGGATAGTGGATCCGAACGAGGATCGTGTCGAAGGCCCTTTTGGAGATCATACCGGATTCTATTCTCCTGCGGACCGCTATCCGGTGTTCCACGTTACCTGTATAACATGCAGAAATGACGCTGTTTATCCGACAACCATCGTGGGAAAACCCCCCATGGAAGACTGCTATATGGCCAAAGCGACGGAAAGGATTTTTCTGCCGGCAATAAAAATGATCATTCCGGAAATTGTGGATATGGAACTCCCCATGGAGGGCGTATTTCACAATTGCGCCCTTATTGCCATTGACAAAAAATTTCCCGGCCAGGCCAAAAAAGTCATCAGCGCGCTATGGGGGCTTGGACAGATGGCGTCCACCAAATATATTGCAGTATTTGACAAAGATATTGATCTGCGAGATTCACGAACAGTGGTTTGGAAACTTTTAAATAATGTTGACCCTAAGAGGGATCTGTTGCTGTCGGAAGGCCCCCTGGATGCATTGGACCATTCAGCGCCCTATCCTAATTTTGGCGGGAAAATGGGGATAGATGCCACCCGAAAAACCCGCGAAGAAGGTATGGGAAGAGAATGGCCTGACGAAATCAAAATGTCTGAAGAGATCATAGAAAAAGTTAATGTCCGTTGGAAGGAATATGGATTTTAAAAAATTTTCCGAACTGATTATGATCGAACAGACCCTTTTTGCACTTCCCTTTGCATTACTGGGCGTACTTTTCGCCGGAGGGCGGACTGTTGGGACCTGGTTCTGGGTAATTATTGCAATGGCCGCTGCCAGAACCGCCGGTATGTCATTCAACCGCGTTATCGATGCCGGCATAGATGCAAAGAATCCACGCACCAGGGACCGGCTGCTGCCAAAAGGGGCGGTTCTGCCGAAAACAGTATGGATGACGTCAGTGATTTCCTCGCTGGTGCTGATAGGTGCCTCATTCATGCTGAACAGACTCTGTTTTTATCTGTCGTTTCCTGCGGTTTTTATGCTGTTTACTTATTCCTATTTTAAACGCTTCAGTGCGTCTTCTCATTTTTATCTGGGTTTGGTCGAAGCCGCCGCCCCCATGGGCGGATATCTTGCTGTGACCGGAGAATTTACCCGCGTTCCCTTTGTGCTGGGGCTGATTATTTTGACATGGATCGCCGGACTCGATATTGTGTATTCTGTACAGGACATGGAGTTCGATATCAAAGAAAACCTTCATTCCATACCTGTTCGAGTGGGAAAGAAAAAGGCGCTCTTCATCTCTTCCGCCTGCTATATGGTTTCTATCAGCGCCATGGTATATGCCGGTTTGTTAACCCATAAAAATGTTTTTTATTGGGCTGCGGTTATATCCGTTGGATTGATATTCTTATATCAGCAGCGGTTGGTCAGGAACCAGAACATTGCGTTGGCGGTGAAAAATTTTTTTAAAGCCAATATGTATATATCCCCGATACTTTTTTTAGGCACATTTACAGATGTGTTTTTCTTGTAGAAATTGATTGCAGGAGTATGTCGATAAAATGATCGTTGTTGCAATTTCAGGCGCAAGCGGCCCGATTATGGGAATTCGTTTAATAGAAGAACTCCTCAACTCAAAAGAACGGGTTTCCGCTATCGTCTCACAGCCAGCCGGCCAGATCATCGAATATGAAATGTTATTCGGGAAAGCGCCTTTTTCAACTTTGGAAGCGCTGCTAAAAAAACGTGGCATTGCAAAAGATACCGACTTTTTGAGAGAATACCAAAACCATGATTTTTTTGCACCGATGGCCAGCGGATCCGCTGAATTTGAAGCAATGGTGGTGATTCCCTGTTCTATGAAGACACTGTCGGCCATTGTTCATGGATATGCCGATTCGTTGACGACTCGAGCATGTGATGTGGCACTCAAAGAAAAACGAAGATGTATTATTGTGCCCAGGGAAACACCGCTGAGCGTCATTCACACTAAAAACTTACATAAGGCAGCAATGGCCGGTATAGACATCGTACCCCCGGTACCGGGATTTTACACGCGGCCCGAATCCCTTGATGATGTAATAGACTTTGTTGTGGGCAAGGTGTTGAACCTTTTGGGTAGAAAGCACAACCTGTTTGATAGCTGGGGCAAGTGAAACGATTATGGATCATGCTGCGACGGAAAAATTTATATTGCTTTGATGAAAATATATGGCGATGGGCCATCTTCATCAAAAGGTTTAAAACGCGTGAATCTATTATAAAATGACATTCCCGAATAACATTCGAAACAAAAAGTTGCGCGAAATCGCTGAAAAGGTCTATGGCGATGTTCCGGTGTCCGAAAAAGATGCACTCTTCATGCTCCATACAGATGATATCCTGGAACTTGTTGCCATTGCCCACTATTTCAGAACAAGATTGCACGGTGACATCGCATATTACGGCGTTAACATGAATCTGAATTACACCAATATATGCGAATTGAGATGCCCTCTATGTGCTTACTCCTGTGACGAGAACGATGAAAATGCGTTTTTACTTTCTTTTGACGATATCAAAACGCAGATACGATCTGCGGTTTCTGTGGGGATCGACGAGGTTCACATCGTGGGTGGACTCCATCCAAAACTGAAGCTGGGTTATTTCGAAAAAATGCTAAGGCTCATTAAAGGGATAAAACCGGATATGCACATTGTTGGATTTACTGCCGTTGAATATGATTACTTTGCCAAAAAAAACAACCTTTCGTTAGAAGACGTGTTCAGACGTTTGATGGATGCAGGTGTTGAAGCACTTCCCGGCGGCGGTGCTGAGATTTTTTCTCCCCAGGTACGGACTATCATCGCACCCAAAAAAATATCCGGAAAAAAATGGTTGTCCGTCATGCGGAAGGCACATAAAATGGGTCTTAAAACCAATGCAACCATGCTGTACAATCATATCGAAAAGCCCGGGGATATCGTCGATCATCTGTCGCAGATTCGTGATCTTCAGGATGAAACGGGTGGTTTTAAAACTTTTGTTCCTTTACAGTTTCACGGAGAAAATACGAAAATCAACGCAAAGCGTTCTACAACCGGCTACGATGATATCAGGATCTATGCCACGAGTCGCATTTTTCTTCACAATATACCTCACCTAAAAGCCTTGTGGATGTACGTCGGAGAAAAGATGGCCCAGGTGCTCCTGAGATTCGGAGTCGATGATATCGGTGCCACGTATCACAATGAAAAAGTGGTTCATGCTGCTGGTGCACAGACCCCCGACTTTGGATCCGAATCGTTTTTGAGAAGGCTGATTCATAAGGCTCAACTCGTTCCCGTACGAACAACCGCCAGCTACGGAACAGTTTCAGCTTCCCAGAAAGAGGCAGTCATATGAAGCTGGGCTACATCGACTATCTCAACTGCTACCCGTTTTATTTTCGCATGTTCGAAAAACAAGCCGTCAATGGGATCAGCATTTATCCGGGATATCCATGTATGCTCAATAAAATGATGGCGGACCGACAACTCGATATGAGTCCCATTTCCTCTGCAACCTGTGCAGAAATTGCTGATGACGTGTTGGTACTGCCCCAATTTTGTCTAAGCTCGGTGGGATATGTAGGCTCGGTGATTCTGGTGAGCAAAATACCCATTGAAGATTTGAATCAAAAAAGAGTCGGAATTACCAGTGCCTCGCATACTTCTGAAGTACTTTTAAAAGTTCTTCTCAAGAATTTTTACAATTTAGATCCGGTTTATATACCGACTCAACCCAGACCCGTTCTCAAAGAAATGGATGCGGCTCTGGTCATCGGAAACGATGCCATGGCCATATCTTCCGAACCGATACCATATATATATGATCTCGGAGATTTGTGGCTGAGAAAAACCGGTTTTCCGGTGGTATTTGCCGTTTTTGCCGTCAGGGAAAGCGTTGTGGAAAAATATTCAGCTCAAATAGAATCTGTTATTTCTTCTTATCACAGTTCTTTGGACTGCCTTGAAGAAGAAAAAGAACATGTTGTATCAAAAGCAAGGGAAAAATATCCGGATATTATTTACGATATCAAAAGTTATTTTGATCTCTTAGAGTTTAAATTTGATGATGAATTAAAAAAAGCCTTGATGTTCTACTATCGAATAGCAGGAGAAATGGATTTGCTCAAAAAGGTGACCCAGCTGAACTACTTGGACAAATATTAATGCCTCATTAATCAAGCTTCAGGTCCTTTAACTTAACCGAAGCTTTATCCAGTGTCATTCGGACAGACCTTATTAAAGATTGAAAATTGACGATTGAAAATTTGGGATATCGTTTCATTCTGCTTTTTTAATAAATATCATTGGAAAAATTCCTTTAATCTTCAATCATCAATGGAAATACATTAAGCCATGGAGCATGTGAGCAAAAACAACAACCTTTATCATAAAATATACGACGGTGGACGGATTACCCCTGAAGAAGCGCTTAAACTCTTTTCCTGGGATATCATCGAACTGGGGAGTGCCGGTGATATGCGGCGAAAATTAGCATTTCCCAGGGAAACGGTGGGGTTCATTATCGATCGGATTATCAATTTCACCAATATTTGTGAGGCGTCATGTTCGTTTTGCGCATTTCATGCCCGGGCAAATCTAATCGAGCCCTATGAATTGACTCTGGACGATATTTATGAAAAGATCGAAGAACTTGTGACTGCCGGAGGCACCCAGGTTATGCTTCAGGGCGGGCTTCATCCCGACTATACCTTGAACAGGTATGTCGACATGATAACATCGGTAAAAAAACGGTTTCCGAACATCTATCTTCACTCTTTTTCTCCTTCAGAGATCGTTCATATTTCCCGAAAGAGTTCGGTGCCCATTCATGACGTGGTAAAAGCGCTCAAATCAGCCGGTCTCGATTCAATACCCGGTGCTTCCGATCTTCTGGTGAATAGGATAAGAAACAACGTCAGCCCGAAAAAAACAACGGTGCATGAATGGCGAGAGGTCATGCGTGCGCTTTATCAGAATGGCATGATGTCGACGGCAACCATGACGTATGGAATGGGAGAGACCGATGATGAAAAAATTGCCCATTTAAAGGTCATCCGGGATATCCAGGATGAAACCGGAATTTTGCAGGCCTTTATCCCCTGGTCTTTTTCACCGGCAAATACGCGCATGGAAGATACGCTTCCGGCCACGGGGATCGATTATCTTAAAATTCTGGCCATTGCACGGATTTTTCTCGACAATATTATCTATATTCAGGCAGGATGGCTCACCGAGGGACTGAAACTTGCCCAGATCGCCCTGACCATGGGGGCAAACGATATGGGCGGGGTGCTCATGGAAGAGGTCGTGGTAAAAGCAACAGGGATAAAAACCAGGACCCATGACAAAGAGCTTGTCCATATCATTCAAAATGCCGGAAAAATTCCTGTTCAAAGAGATTCCCACTATCAGGTGATAAAGGAGTATATGTGACACCTCTCGATATCGCCTTTTCAACATGTCCCAACGACACGTTTATTTTCCACGCAATGCTTCATGGTTGTATTGATACGAAAAATTTTTATTTTGTTTCCCATATGCACGATGTGGAAGAATTGAATAAAAAGGCTTTTACCAAAACTTTTCATATTTCTAAGCTCTCCTTTTATGCCTATCTTAAGCTAAGACAACTCTATGAAATCCTCGATGCAGGATCGGCCTTAGGGTTTGGATGCGGGCCGCTTCTTGTGGGAAGATCAGCGAATCTACCATTATCAGAAGCTAAAATCGCCGTGCCCGGAGAATACACCACTGCATATCTTCTCATGCGGTTGTGGAATCCTTCAATACAAAATGTCGAAATCACCCGATTTGACAATATTCTGGAAGGGGTTCAAATCGGAAAATACGATGCCGGACTCATCATTCACGAAGGTCGTTTCATCTATCCTGATTATGACTGCGTCGAAATCATTGATCTTGGCAAATGGTGGGAAGACGAAACATCGCTTCCCATTCCGCTGGGATGTATTGCCGTTAGAAAAGATCCCCCTTTCATCGATTATAAAGAGGAAATTGAATCTGTTTTGCGTGATTCGGTGGTGTATGCTTTCAATAATAGAAATGCATCCAGAGAATTTGTGAAACTGAATGCCCAGGAAATGGACGATCAGGTCATTGACGGGCACATTGACCTGTATGTCAATAATTTTACCCTATCGCTGGGGGCTACGGGGAAAAAAGCCATTCAGGCCCTTGAGGAGATGGCTCGTTGGAAACAAATCTTGTAACGGTCATTGTCATGGCCACCATGCTCGAGGCAAAGCCTTTTGTTTCGGGGATGTCCCTGCGTCAGACCCGGAAAATCCCTTTCCGATTGTACCAAAACAACGACATTTTATTAATTATTTCAGGCATCGGCAAAGCCAATGCCGCCATGGCGACGGCCTATACCTGTCTGAAATTCAAGCCGGCCTGGATATTGAATTTGGGCGCTGCTGGCGCCACCCATTCCGGATATGATCTTGGAGAGATATTTCATATTCAGAAAATTGTCGAGCCTGATCGGCCCGATCTAAAAACAGGGAAACCATGTGTTCATCAACCTGATTTACTGAAAGGATTCAAAACTACGATACTGGCCACCAGCGATCGGGCGGTTCTCGATCCTAAAGAACGAAAAGCAATTTCCGTAAGTGCCGATCTGATTGATATGGAAGGTGCCTCGGTGGTTCAGGCCAGCAGAACATTTAGGAAAAATTGTTATCTATTCAAATTCGTCAGTGACACACCGGATCATATACGCGATCAAGATATTGTTGATCATATTCGGGATTATCGCCGAAAATTTTATGAATTTTTTACCGAGGCCATAAAACCGGTCTTGCATGAATCCGACTTTTTATAAAAAATTTGTTCCGAACAAGGTTGTGAAACTTGAGAATTAAACTCTTTTTTGGGTCACCAGTCGGGCAAAATGCTCGAAAGACCGGTCGTACGTTCGTTCCGCATCATCTGGAAAACAGCACGCCGGAAGCTGTCGGCTGGCCAAGTGATATTGTAGACAATCACAACACATGCCCTTTCGTGAACACGGCTCGTAGCTACAGTTGCACATTTTGAGGGTCTGTTCTTTTTTACATTCCATGGCTTCCTCCATTTAGAGTTTGTTTTTTTCGAAAATACAGTGCAGGTCATGTTCGGTTTAATGCGCTCAAATTTGTTTAAACAGCTTGCCTGTGGAAAGGGAATGATTCTACGGCTTACTTAAATTGTGACCGCAACCAATTGAATCAAAAGATATTTTTGGAACTGCTATAATAAAATCACATGAAGGCAAACTGTAAAACAAAACAAAATGATTTTCAAGTCTCGGTGATAATGAGTGATAGGTAGAACAAAGAAGTGAGGGAACAGATCGCCCCTTATCGATCATCTCCAAGGTGAATAATTTGGATTGTGTTTATGAAAATGGTTTTTTGAATATCGTTTTAGTGAGCAGCCGTTAGCGGTTCAAGTGGCAGATCCTCCTGCAGCACTTGTCGGTGATGACCCTTCCGGCACCATTGTCGAATCCACAACAAAAATACCGTCGTCTCTTATACTGGCCAGTTCGTTTAAAGCCTCCCGGATTTCTGTTGCCCCTCTATCTCTTACAAGTTTCACAGCACCCAATTCCCTTTTGGTTTCCGAGAGAGAAAATCGTCCAGCTGTTTTTTCAAGATAGGTATACACAAAACCTTTTACGGCCTGCCAGCTGTCCCGGCGTGTCTGATTTTCAAGGGGGGTAAGTTTATCAAGATCCCTGAGAACTCGAGAATGAAACCGGGTTGCCCGACGTTTCATGAGCAAGGTGGACCACAAGGAAAATACAATCAAAACGACACCACCTCCGATACCCAAAAGCATGCGCGGGTCCATACCATCCAAAATACCGGAGATCATTAGGCCGAAAGTGGCACTTGCACCGAGAACCAGACTCACCAAAAAGCCGATAAAAGTGTGCTTCAAGCGAAATTTACGCAATATTCGACGGTAGTTCATTAACGCTTCAAGGAAATGGGCCAGGCGTTCGCCGTGGGTTTCGACGAAAGTCGCCAGGTGATCGAGACGATGTTTCGGGGCTTTTAGAATGGCTCTTTTCAATTCCTCGCGCTGATTTTCCAAATGACCTAAAAAACTCATGTCCCCTCCGGACCGTTTTCCTGCACGCAACATGGCTCGCGGAGAGTAGGTGAGGCAGATGGGGGGAATGTCTTTTCGTCCGGTGATCTGAGATAGATTCCAACACAAAGTTCCGTAGACCTGCAAAAGATCCACAAACGAGGCACATTCATCAATTCGGTTCAAAACAAAGAGCAGACGGTCTTCAAAAGTACGGGCCGGCAGGGTTTCCCGAATGCTGATATATGATTCACGTACGGTTCCTGCCTTATGAGGATCGAAGACCACCAGAACCAGATCGGCTATTTGTGCCAGATCACCGATGACCTCTTGATAGTCATACCCCCGATCCCGTTCGGTGATGCTGTCGAGCATTCCCGGGGTATCAATAATGGCAAGGGTTTCTAAAAACGGCGCATTCACTTTTTTCAGGCGAAAGTGAGCGGCAAATCGTTGTCCGTGTTTTCTCATGGTTTCAAAGGGATATTCCGGATCATTAAGTAGGAATTTTCCATCCCGTTCTTCAACAATGCGAACGTGTTCTGAGTTAGACGCGGAATCGTCATAGGTGATGACCGTAAAGGAATCGTCGGTGGGCGCCTGCCCGGTTGCTTGAATATCCGCGCCAAGAAATTCATTGATAAGGGTCGATTTGCCGGAGGAATAGTTTCCTAAAACAAGGACAAGAGGCCGCCATTTAATGTTGGTTTCCAAGGGAACATCGCTATAGCCGTAATGGAGCGCTGCAGGAGAGAGGTGGTCTGATACCATTTTCACCAGCTCGGTTCGAAGCGAATTAATGTAATTCTGACGATACATTACTATCTCCCGTTTATCCGTCTATATTTCATTTCTGTTTATAACGCACTTTTAACTTTTTTTCGCTTCATCCACCACCGGAGACCTAACAGTGTAAGCGCCCATCCTAAAAAAGTACTGTCGTCTATTTTTCCCACAACGAAATCCGGCATGAAAAAGTAAACAGCTGCACCAAAAAGAAAGCTGGTGATCAAGGCGGTGGTATAACGCATCCAAGTGAAGATTCTAAAGAAAACCAAAAACAGTAATGTCCAGAAAAGATAAAATACCGTGGTGGCTGTGACTCGGTACTCCACGGGGATACTTTCTGAGACTTTCAACAAGAAACGGTGGAAACTTTTACTTGGTTTGTTGAACCGGTAATAAAGGACCTCTTTCACCGTCATGGTTTCGTCGATATAAAGTCCTGCCGGTATAAGAAAATCGAGCGTTAACAAGAAACCTTGCTCATGGAGGAGGTCGTTGGTTTGGCGAAAAGGGAGGGATAGGATCTTTCGAAATCCTATGTAAAAAGCGCTGATGATCACTATTAAAGACACCAGAGAAAGTATCGCCCAGATAATTTTGGTCCGTATAATCATCTATGTGCCCTGCCCTTTAGAGATTATAATATAAAACCTCGCACGGGACATGGTTTTATAGAATTCGTTTTTTAATAATAGTCAACAAATACCTGGCGAATGCAAGATGCCTGTTAACCGTAATATTTAAGTAAATGATAATGCTGACGTGTCCCAAAGCTACCAAAGGCGATCCAAGGTGTCAACTGACACTTTTGGTTTCGACTAAAAACTATGGCCATGCAGATATTGATGTTGTCAATCATAATTCGCCCGACTATTTATATTATCAATTTTACTTATTGTTTGTCTCTATATTATAGATGCATCATCTTTAAAACGAGTAGGAAGACAACATTCAATGAACGGTCAAGAATCGACAACAATTAACAGCTGGAAAAAAGAAGGAATATTTTCACTGAAAAATTCTTTTCTGTCTCCCTTAATCTATCATTTGATTCGTGTTTTGCTCGGCACAATTTTTTTGTGGTCCGGTATTTCAAAGCTGATAGATCCAACACAATTTTCAGTGATTATAGATGCATACGGTTTATTGCCCGATGCATGGATTCTGCCGGTTGCCGTTGCTTTACCTTTTCTGGAGATGGTCTTCGGATTGGGGCTATTGTTGGATATCAAGGGGTCTCTGGCAGGCATTTCAGCTCTTCTAGTGTTGTTTATTGTGATCCTTAGCTACGGTATTGGGCTGGGACTGGATATCGACTGCGGCTGTTTTGGTCCTGAAGATCCGGAGGCCATCGCTTTTCATGGACTTTGGTGGGCCTTTGTTCGGGATATTATCATGATGTTGAGCATTTTTTATCTTTATTACCAGCGGATTAACAAAATTGTTGCCCCCAAACGGCTCAGAAATTTGTTTAAAATAATTCAAAATCAGGAGGATTGACGATGAGAATCAAGAAGACGATCTTTAGCGTTGTAGTGGTGGGATTGTTTGTGATAGGTCTGGCAGGTCCGTCTTTGGCCAAAAACAAGTTCGAAAAAGAAGTGGAGAAAGAACAGGAGGCCGTCAAACTGGTTCGGGAAGTTCAGCAGGGGGGATATGACGTTATTACCGCTAAAGAACTCAAGGGCATGATCGATTCCGGCAAGGATGTTCTCATTATTGATACCATGCCGTATGATGCCAGCTATAAAAAAGCACATCTACCAGGCGCCAAACACTTTCTGTTTCCTATTCCTGAAATGAAAGAATGGAATGCTAAGGAGACCGACGGAAAGACCGTAAGTGATTTCAAAACGCTACTGGGGTCGGACATGTCAAAGACCATCGTCATCTACTGCGGATTTGTTAAGTGCACCCGAAGTCACAACGGGGCAATGTGGGCCGTAAAATCAGGATACAAGAATGTATTGCGTTTTCCGGGGGGTATTTTTGCCTGGAAAGGTGACAAATTTCCGGTGGAGAAAGTAAAATAAAGATTCATCTTCGAATTGAGCGACAGCGCTCAATTCGAAGATATTCATTTGCTTGTTCGTTGTTGTTTTCAAACGAATTCTGAGCCGATCAGGGTTTAAATAACATTATTTCTTATGATCCGATTAAATAAAAACAATAAGTTATTGAATCATCGTTGTGAAACGCTGATTAACAAAATCCGTCACCGTACAGAGAACCTCTTCATCACCGGGCAGCTCATGTGTTCCGAAGCCGTATTAACGGTATTGAATCAGGGCCTCAAAGGGGGATTGGCGCCGGAGATCGCCGTTCGGATTACTTCCGGCCTTCCGGAAGGATTTGGAAGAAGCGGCTGCACTTGCGGTGCATTAAGTGCCGGCGTTGTTGCTCTAGGGTTGTTTCTGGGCCGAAACGGTCCCGGCATTCTGAACAACCGAGCGGTTTACGCGGCTTCCAGAGAACTCCACGAACGTTTCAAAACATGTTTCGGTTCCACCTGCTGCCGGGTGCTGACAAAAGATATCGAATTGGGAACGAAACACCATTTTAAGTTTTGTGCCAGGCATACCGGAGAAGTATCTGATCAGACCGCACGTATTATCCTTGACCGTGAGCCGGAACGACTTGAACGGGTGGATTGGACGTATTTGAATCAAACAGATTCCAAAATTAGCGCAAGGATCAAACAACTCACCAACGCGCTACGATCATAATATAACGAGTTTTCCTAAAACAGTCCATTTACACCATCAAACTTGACAACGGTTCCTTTCAGCGAAAAAACCTTGACCTTCATACCAAAGGGAAAGAATAATAAGGACGATCCAAAAATAATTCAGGAGTATACAGGTAGTGAAACGGACCTTTTTTAAAAAACCAACCCTGCTGAGCCTTTCAAAAACCTGCGGTTGAGCCGCAAAAATCGACCCGGTCGGGCTCAGCAGTTTATTGGCGAA
This sequence comes from Deltaproteobacteria bacterium, assembly GCA_019313025.1. The sequence continues at coordinate 839 of JAFDCA010000237.1, read as the reverse complement.
ACTTCCAAAGAATAAAGATCCGAATTTATTGGTGGGCTATGAAACCAGTGATGATGCGGGTGTTTATCGATTGACCGATGATCTGGCCATCATCATGACGGCTGACTATATAACACCACCGGTAAACGACCCGTATGTATACGGTCAAATAGCGGCAGCCAATGCCATCAGCGATGTTTACGCCATGGGCGGACAACCCATCGCATGTCTCAATCTGGTCAGTTTTCCCTCTAAGAAGCTGCCTCCAGAGGTCCTCCACCAAATCGTGGCCGGAGCTTTGAAAAAGATTACCGAAGCCGGAGCTGTATTGGCGGGCGGTCATTCCGTGGAAGATGATGAACCCAAATTCGGTCTGGCAGTAACCGGAATCGTACATCCAGACAAAATCTGGACCAACAAGGGTGCTCAACCCGGGGACGTGCTGATTCTGACCAAACCCGTCGGAAGTGGTGTTTTGTTTAACGCCAATTTAAAAAAATGGATTTCCAAAGAGGCCATGGAGGCTTGTTTGTCAATCCTCATAACGCTCAATCGAACCGCTGCCGAGGTGATGTCCGATTTTGATATCCATGCCGCGACGGATATCACTGGATTCGGATTAGCAGGACACGGTCTTGAAATGGCCAAAGCATCCAAAGTATGTTTGGAAATCAAAATCAAAGATCTACCGATCATGGACGAGGCCTTGATGGCTTATAAAAAAGGAATGACCACCGGTGTAAATGCTTACAATCGGCAAATGGTGGAAGAACATTTGTGGATAGAAACCGATTTACCCCCTTGGCACGAAGAAATTGTATTTGACCCGCAAACCAACGGTGGTTTGCTTGTTACGGTGA
>JAFDCA010000236.1 GCA_019313025.1 Deltaproteobacteria bacterium | reverse complement strand
TATTACCTCCTTTCAGAGGATGGAGAAACAGCCGGAGGAGTATATCTGTGGGAATCACGCAAAGCCGCAGACACGCTCCATACAGATGAATGGAAAAAATTTATTCAACAAAAGTATGGATCAAAACCATCTGTAACCTATTTTAATAGTCCGGTTATCGTGGATAACTTACTTGGCGAAATCATCAAAGACGACAATAAGTAGTTGAAAAGATTTTTGCTTATAATACCGCCTTGGCAACTGGTCGGACAACTCTCCACAGAATGGTATGTTTTCTCTTTAAAAAATTTTTAAAAAAAATGAAGGATACCCCCCAAATGGGCGATGTTTTTTTTCAATGATGTGACTAAATTAAAATATGTACAAAACAATGGCATGGATGATGGCCTTATGGACTCGAATTATTATCGTCTCGTATTAAATTATGTTTAATGGAGGAATATCACGTGTCTCAACCTAATAACCCCATGGAAATATTCAAATTGCTCGAAAAATCAAATTGCAGGGAATGCAATGAAAAAACATGCCTGGCTTTTTCTGTTGCAGTGTTCAAGGGTCGAAAACAGCTCAATGAATGCCCTCGTCTTGATAGCGATATCATCGAGCGGTTTGTCGGCAAAATCGAAAAAAGGACCGCTCCTGAACAGGAAATGGACGAATCCGTGGAACAGCTGAAAAGAAAGATTACGACTTTAGATCTAGCTGGAGCAGCGCAAAGATTAGGAGCAAGATTTTTTAACGATAGATTAACCATCAAAACTCTTGGCAAAGACTTTAGTCTTGATTCTAAGGGTAACATTACCACCGACATTCATGTCCATTCATGGATATTGCTTCCCTTGCTCAAGTATATCATACATGGTGCGAAAACCCCTGTTTCAGGAAAATGGGTTCCGTTCAGGGAGCTGGAAGGCGGGAAAACATGGTATCGGCTTTTTGGACAAAGATGTGAAAAACCCTTAAAGAAAGTCGCTGATACCTATACAGATCTTTTTGAGGATATGATTCATCTTTTCAACGGAAAGCCGGTTGAAAATCATTATGCTTCGGATATCTCGCTTGTCTTGCATCCTTTGCCAAAAGTGCCGATTTTGATTTGCTATTGGAAACCGGAAGACGGGCTCGAATCAAGTCTCAATATATTTTTTGATTCAACAGCAGAAGACAACCTCAATATTGAATCCATTTATGCCCTTTCTGTCGGGCTTGTAAGAATGTTTGAAAAGATCGCTTTTAGGCATGGGATACAATAAACCGTATCCATTTAAACCTTCGGTGTTCACAACAATAAACGCCCTCTAAGTCATGTGAACAACCGCCTATTTACGAATCGTCTTTTTTTCCTCCTAAACTTGCCTAAATCCGTCAAAATCCGTCAAAATATTGTCAAAATATTACCAACTAATTTTGCATCCAGGTTCATATTTTCTCCATAACCAATTGAATTTTATATTATATTATCTTATTTTGTCTGGCATCTTAAATTTTGTACGATTTTTGCATATGATAACCAAAACCAAATGGAGGATCATATGGAAGAAAAAAGCACAAGAGAATACCGACTCGATATCGACATTGGTTACATCACAAAGAGTCCTTGCAGAGAATGCCCTATCAAAAGCAATCTCCCCGAGTGTTCGAGTTGCTGTGAGACGTTATCTCAACTACAAGAGCTTTTGGTTGGCAGCATATCGTGTTCAAAAAGTTTTTCGGAATGTGAAGAATATTCCATATAACATAAATATTCCTGAGAAATTACAGCCGTCCATGGACATTATTTGCCAAAATTCCCATCTCAAGATTAGATTTTGACTCTTGACGTTACGCCGAAATCCGTCAAGAATGAAGACCGTCTTGTTTCATATTTTACTCTTTTATGTCCAATCAATCGCTTTTTCCTTTAAAGAGGCACACAATTCTTTCAAACACGAAGCTCAAGCATTTCCCTTTATGGCAGAGGGCTAAGCGAGCTTGGCATGGCATTGAAACCTATAGATAATTTAAATCGTTTGATATCCAACATTCCAAAGAAGGTCCTGACTGCCCCGGCGGCTGCAACTTCCGTGAAATCAATTTTTTTCACTTAAAAAATGTGCATTCTTATAACGATCTTGACTTATAGTTATGTCTTCTATAATATTTAATTTATATTTTCTATATAAATCATATATTTATAGAGCCTAACCCAAAATCTGACAAGATTTCTAAAAAATTGAAAATACATGTTTGGATTTAGTCGAAAGAAACAACCGTGGATACCCATTTCAATCATTGCCGACAAGTGGCAGAAATTCTGCAAAACCTAATCCGTTTTGACACGACCAATCCCCCTGGAAACGAGGCGGAATGTATCAATTACATCAATCATTTGATCCAATCCGCCGACATCAATACCCAGATACTTTACAAACATCCAACACGTCCCAATCTGATTTGTCGCAAAAAGGGAAATGGCAATGCACCGCCATTGCTGTTATACGGACATGTGGACGTGGTGACCACGGCCGGACAGGTCTGGCAATATCCACCATTTGAAGGGAAAATCATCGACGGGTTTTTATGGGGTCGCGGAGCATTGGATATGAAAGGTGCCGTTGCAATGATGCTTTGTGCTTTTCTTCGTGCGAAATATGAAAACATCTATCTTCCGGGAGATGTTGTTTTGTGTATTATGAGCGATGAGGAAGCCGGAGGAAATTATGGTGCGAGTTTTTTGACGGAACACCACGCGGATTATTTTAAAGGGATTCGATATGCGATCAGTGAGTTTGGTGGCTTTTCATTTTATTTCAAGGGGAAAAAGTACTATCCAATAGAAGTCATCCAGAAGCAAGTTTGTAGTATTAAGGCCACTGTCCGAAGCCGGTCCGGTCACGGCGCCTTGGTCATGAAAGACGGAGCAATGGCAAAGCTTGCCAAAATGCTGATTCAGCTTGATAAAAAATATATGCCCATACATATTACCCCTGTTGTCCGAACATTTGTTGAACAAGTAGCCGCTACGTTACCGTTTCCCGGAAGGATCATGATGCGGCAATTGCTGAATCCCTTGTTTGCAAACAGGGTGTTAAAACTGCTTGGAGAAAAGGGTAGAGATTTTACCCCCATGTTTTGCAACACGGTAAATGCCACCATTGTTCGGGGGGGGGATAGACTCAATGTACTGCCCAGTGAAATTGAAGTTTTGCTGGATGGCCGCCTGCTGCCCGGTTGTGGACCGGAAAACATCTTAGGAGAAATAAAAAACATTATCGATGACGATATCGAACTTGAAGTCATGCGCTACGATCCCGGTCCTTTTGAACCGGATATGGGATTGTTTAAGACATTAACAGGCGTGTTGCGCACCCTAGATCCGAATGGCATCCCCGTTCCGTATTTGCTTGGCGCATCGTCCGATGCGCGTTTTTTTTCAAAAATCGGCATTCAGACATATGGTTTTATACCGATGCAATTACCGGAAAGTTTTGAATTTGCCAGACTGATCCATGCTGCAGATGAACGCATTCCGGTTGAAACGCTGGCTTTTGGCAGCGAGGCAATATATCAATTACTTCAATGTTTCCATGAATGAGAACCAAAAAAGTTCAACATCACCCTCCGATTCTTATGAGGTACTACTTAACGAGAATTGCTTTGAGTGGATCAAATCGAAGCATTTGGATAGAATAAAAGGTGTGGCCCTGGTCATTCATGGGCTTAACTTGCGGCCCGATAAAATGGAATCCATTATTGCCCTGCTTTCCCGTTCTTACATTGATGTTTTAAATTTGTCATTGCGGGGGCATGGGAAAAATTATGCTCATACGGCGAATGTTGCTGACAGTAAAGCCCGTATGGAAACCTTTAAAACCGTTTCGTATGAATATTGGATCAAAGAAACACATCAGGCCTATGGCCTTGCCGATAAAAGGAGTCGTGAAAAACAAGTCCCCTTGTTTTTAATCGGTTTTTCACTGGGTGGCCTTTTGGGAGTTACTCTGTTTGCTTCATATCCGGATGTTTATTTTAACCGGATGGTCCTTTTGGCACCGGCATTACAGATAAATAAAATTTATTGTTTAGCAAAATTACTCTTCCCCTTTTCGAAACTGGTAATACCAAGTTTATTGATGAAGTCATATTGTTCAAACAGGGGAACACCAATAGCAGGCTATAATGCGCTGTTTGAAGCCATTGAACAATTTAATAAAAACATGTCCCAAAAGCTGAACGTGCCAACCCTTGTTTTTATGCACAAACAAGACGAGCTGGTTTCGTATCGAAGATTAAATCGCTTCATAAAAAATAGGAGGCTCCATCAGTGGAAGCTGCACCCGGTAAAAAAACACGCAACGGGTGCAAAAGAAAAAACGCACCATCTGATTATTGATGAATCATCCATTGGAAAGGATGCATGGAATGAGATGAGAGGATGCATCATTCGCCATCTATTGCCTTAATTTGTCATGTTATCAAAATCGATTTGTATTCACATTATTTTTGCTATGTTTTTAGCGGCGGTGTTAACAGGTTGTGGATCGATAGGTTATTATAAACAACTGATATCCGGTCAAATCGCTATTATCAACAAAAAACAGCCGATCCATGAACTTCTCGACAACCCTGATACATCCGAAAAACTGAAAGAAAGACTCAGGCTGGTGATGGACATTCGGTCGTTTGCGAAAAACGACCTTTTTCTACCGGTCAAGGGTCAGTATCTCAGTTTCGTAGAACTGGATCGTCCCTTTGCCGGCTGGAATATGTGGGCCACACCGGAGTTCTCTTTTTCACCAAAAACTTGGTGCTATCCGATTATCGGCTGTGCCATATACCGAGGCTATTTTTCAAAAGAAGACGCTTTCAATTACGGTCATCAACTGGAGGCGAAAGGGTATGATGTCTACATTGGAGGGGTTGCAGCATATTCAACATTGGGTTGGCTTGATGACCCGGTTTTCAGCACCTTCGTTTATCGGAGTGACATTAAACTGGCAGCGCTGATCTTTCACGAACTGTCCCATCATCTTCTCTATATAGCGGACGATACCACCTTTAATGAAAGTTTTGCAATCGCTGTTGAACAGGAAAGTCTGCGGCGCTGGCTGGCAACAAGAGATAATCTGAAAGCCTCTGAGGATTACAAAATGGATTACAGACGCCGCCGGCAGTTTATCAATCTGGTGATGAAATATCATAAGGAGCTTGAGACGTTATATGCCAAAGATTTGTCCACACCGGAAAAACGAGATGCCAAGGCAACCGTATTTGAAAAGCTAAAGGATGAATACCGGATATTGAAACAGCAATGGGGCGGGTATTCAGGTTATGATTTATGGGTATATCAAAAGATGAATAATGCAAAGTTGATATCCGTATCCACCTATCATGATCTTGTACCGGCATTTTTAGAACTTCTAAAAGCCTGCAATAACGACCTCAAAGTCTTTTATAAAAAATGCCAGAATCTATCCGAAAAATCCAAAGAAGAGAGACGTTCCTATCTTGAAAAATACTACCCTAAATGATCGCAAAGTGATTAGAAATGGTTTCAAAACTTTCAATCAGGTTCAAAGTCAAGGCGGACCGAGGGATTTAAACGTAGGAATATATACGATATTTCGAGTATTGAATCCCTCGGTCCAACACAGGAATTGCGCCTGAGGGGAGGTTTTGAAACCACTTCTATAAAAACGCTTCTCCGAACAGGATGTTAACAAAGGCGTCCTTGTATGAAATCAGAGTTTTATCCTTTCTCTTAACCACCGCTATATGATCTGGTTTAAAGAAATGATCCATTGGCAAAAATTCTAACCTTCTTTTTTTCAATTCCGGCAAGTCCTTTACGACAGTTGCAAAAGAGATGCCGAGTCCCATCTCGACATACAGGGAACTTAGCTCGACATTAGAGGATTCCATAACGATGTGATAGTTAATACTCAGTTTTTGAAACCTCTCTTCTAAGCCACGGCGATATTTTAAATTTGTGGGGGGTAAAATCAGAGGATATTTTCCAATTTGTTTCAGTGTGACTCTTTTCTCTTTAGCCAAGGGGTGGCCAACAGGCGTTATAATAACGGTTCTGACCCGCTTCCAACGAAGTACCATAAAATCTTTTGGAACTATGGATGCCAGCGTTATACCAAAATCGATATCTCCATTTTTAATAAGGTCAAGAATATCCTGCTGTGACCGGTCGAGGATGTTCAGTTCGACATTGGGAAATTGTTTGATATAGTGTTTCAACGCTAGCGGAAACAAGTGGAAAAGCGTTGTGAAAGGTGCGGCAATTCTCAAACGACCTTGTTGCAGTCTCTTCACCTCATTGAGTTCCTCCATTAAGGAGGTGTGTCTTTCCTGAATTGTCTCTGAAAATCTAAAAAATTTTTCACCGGCAGACGTCAGGCGTATCTTGCGTTTGCCGATTCTTTCTAAAAGTTGACAACCCAATTCTTCTTCGAGATTTTTAATCTGCTGACTGATTGCCGACTGGGTTCGGAAAGTGGCATTGGCTGCCTTTGTAAAGCTGCCCAGCTTGGCCACATAGTAAAACCCTATGATCTGTTGCCATTCCATCTAAAATAAGTTTTGCTAATTAAAAATATTAGAACATTTAATTTGACTAATATATAATTAACAGAAATAATAATATTGAACAATAAAAATCTCTCGATGGAGGCGAACCATGAAAAATTCTTTACAGCCCGGTTTAACCCATAC
>JAFDCA010000235.1 GCA_019313025.1 Deltaproteobacteria bacterium | reverse complement strand
TGCGACAGAAGGTCCCTTCCATTGTATTGCTTTCTGTGTGTGGATTTCCCGAAGAATCTGAATTTGACGCACTCTCAGAATTTGTTAATCGTACACGCCATAAAGATGTAAAGATAGTGGCCGAAATTTATCGACCGGCTGCCGAGGTAATGACGAACACGTTTTTAGAGGATATAAAAAATGACATTTTAGATGCAACAAAATTAGCAGGACGGGAATTGGTACAAGCAATGAGAATAAGCCCGGAAACAATGGCGCGGATCAGGCAACCACTCATAGATGCTCAAACCTTTGCAGATTTGGGCAATATTTATTGGAAAACCTGCATTTCTGAAGGTGTAACGCCCAAAGAATTTAAAGAAAAAGAATTAGTTCCACGGCCGGATTCTACTGAAAGCTTTATGCTGCTTTTTCCCTTTGGCATTAATTCTGAGGCCGTCGGCGAACGAAAAATAAATTTGCAGTTTAACTTTTCTGGTGAAGTAACGGATTCATGTTATTTTATTATCGAAAACGGTCATGTAGACGCAAAAAATGGTATTGTCCAAAGCCCGGATGTCACCATAGAGACACCTTTTGACATCTGGATAGATATAATGACTGGAAAAGCTGAAGGCCAGCAGATGTTTATGGAACAGAAATACAAAGTCGAAGGTGACCTGTCATTAATGATTCAATTATTCCAAAAAAATGTGTCGTAACGAGCTGGCACTCGGTTATGCAGCTTAAATGATCTGCGGAGCTAAATGAAATAGGGCGCATCGGACATGACAAACAATTGTTTTGCTTATGATAAGGAAGGGCTTTACGGGGATTATGGCACTCTCGCTAAGATTGTGGTTTCATCTGAAAGGTAATGCTTTCTTAACAACTTATCCTATAGAAAGGATTTCGTCATGAAACATTGCTTGCTTGTTTTAACCGCAACTTTGGTCATATTCAGCCTGCCACAGCAGACTTTTTCCCGGGACGATCAGTTAGTGTTTCCAATTGGTGACGCCTTATCGACACCGGAAGCAAAAGATAAACTCAAGGGTATTGATTTTTATTTCGGCAACCAGAAGCACCCGCAAGTATTAAAGGATTTTGGAGAATTTAACACCAATAAAAAAACCAACGCCTTCAATAAATCAGACAAACAGGCCTGCGAATGGGCGTTTCTGTCTGCGCTGCTTCAATTGCAAGATCGGGCGAGAAACCTGAACGCAAACGCCGTGATTAACATCAAGAGCAATTATAAGCACCGCGAGTATGCGAGCGAAAAAGAATTCGAGTGCGGTGCGGGTCACATAATGGCCGGAGTAGCGCTCAAGGGTAGAATTGTAAAGCTCGCCAGGTAGCAATTCATGGTAGGTTTTTAGTTCTTTTTTTTAATAAGACCTTTCCCAAAAGGGCAGCTTTTTTATTTTGGATACGAGACAGGCAGGATCACATACCGTCTTCTTTATAAAGCATGGGGCGATCCATTTCAGGCTTTGACATCCATTTATTAAAATAGGTCTCTCGCTTTGACTGGATACTGTCCGCATTATCGCGTGCCCACTGATACGAACTATTCGTGTTTTCGACAAAACTGCAACTGTTAAACCATTCCATAAATTTTTCCGATTCAAGTTCGCCTTTATGGATCGGTTTCAAAGAAAACCGGGCTTTCCAGACCCCAACTCTAGGCGTTACGAGAGCGTAATATTTCTTGCCTGCCTCAAGTTCTGCTCCCATGAAGTCCGCGCTCTCGCCAACAACCATGAAGGTATGCTGACCCGGGGCAGACTTGTGTGCAACTTTTGCCTTCGATGATACGATACCAACCAGGATATTCTCTCCGGTGGTAACATCAAACACAGATGATTGAACCGCACCTCCAAAGGCCGAGGGCCTCATGAATACAATAAGCGCTTCACTCTCAGTGGGCTCATATGACAGTTCTCTCTCAGGACCGACCGGCTGCATATATTTCGAAGCACAGCCGCTAAGTGTCAAACCAACCAAGAATACAATAAAAATGGATTTCAGCACCTTCATATGGCCTCCTCATTTTATTATACTATTATAAGAACGGGATACAAAAATTATCGACTGGGTACAGGACTATTATAGCACAACAAAAAAATACTGCGTAAAAAATTATCCGGTGCCAGAACGAAACACCTAGAAACATGTTAATGCGAAACCGATGCTTAAGAACTTCAGAAGGTTGTGACGACATGAGTGCCCGATTTTCCCGATCACAAAAGATTCTCCTAAGGGAATGTGTTATTCATCATAGCGCCGAAATATTTTTAATCCAATGAATTTACGATAATGCGAATTGACCAAATTTTATGTGTCTCTGTTTGTTAAAGAACACCAAGGACAACACTCAATATTTGACAATTAGCGAATATTTAAGTTAATATTAAGTATTAGTACTTCTTTATAGTAATGTTAACCTTTTTATAACTTATCTTGCTCTCCAGTAAAAATTTTTGAAAAACCTAAATTCCTTGGAAGCGGATTTGTCCTATTGTAACTAATTCAAATTGAAACTAAAAAAGCCTGTTTGGAAACTCTTTTCAAAAACACCATATTGGGGGATATGGGGAAGTTATGCATTCCAGACGCATCGGTTTTATCGCTTTTCTGCTTTTAGTAATCGCAATGATTACAGCCGGTTGCCGTATAACCTCTCCTAAAATAGATCAGGCTTCTATTGAAAATCCGTTATTTCTCCAAAATAATATTCATGCCCAAGTCGGTTCACGTGATACGAGGCGAGTTATGCCATTTGGACAGATCCTGGCGCCGACCATATTATCACCCCCGTGAATACACCCGTGGAATTCGGAAGATACCGCAGGGATTTACAATAAAAACCCTAAATGATGGAAGCATTGTTTATTTTGAATATAATATCAAAAACATGGGTAAGAGTGCAGAACAATATATCCGCTCGAATACATCTTCGAAAAACGTAGATTTGAAGGAATTATCAGAAATCGATCAAAAAGGGATCCATGTTGGAATCGCTTTGGTTGGAATGTCAAAAAAGGGGGGTTAGAATTGCTCTGGGCTATCCCGCAGCCCAGCGCATACCATCTTTAGAAAATAACTCATGGATCCATTGGCGCAATAGATTTAGAACGAAAGTCATCGAATTCGACAAAAACGGCAAAGTAAAAAAGATCCGATTTTGACAGGGGTCAAGGATGGACAAACGAATCGCACTGGTAACCGGGGCGAGCAGAGGCATTGGAGCTGCTATTGCCAGAGCTTTGGCACAAGACGGCTTTGATCTCTGGCTTAATTACAAGAGCAACCATGAAGCGGCCGAAAAAGTTAAAAATGAGATCGAGCAAATCAACGCACAGTGCCGGCTGCTGCCTTTTGATGTCTCTGATGCCGAAGCGACGTTCTCTGTATTGGATCCTTTAATTGAGAAAGAAACGCCGTATATACTGGTAAACAATGCCGGAGTGACTAAGGACATGCTGATGATTTGGATGAATCAAGATGACTGGAAGGATGTTTTATCGGTCACATTAGACGGGTTTTTCCAAGTAACCCGAACATTAATCAAAGGCATGTTGACAAAACGCAGCGGTCGGATCATCAACATAGTTTCCACTTCCGGTCAAAGCGGTATGGCCGGCCAGGTAAATTATTCGACCGCCAAAGCGGGGTTGATTGGCGCCACAAAAGCATTGGCCGCTGAGGTTGCAAAACGCAATGTATTGGTAAACGCAGTATCACCAGGATTCATTGAGACTGAAATGATAAAAGATATTCCAAAGGAAAAAGTGATACCGATGATCCCCATGCAACGTTTTGGCACACCCGAAGAAGTCGCTGCAGTTGTTAGATTCTTATGCTCCGATCAGGCCTCCTATATCACTGGGCAGGTTATCGCAGTAAATGGCGGCGTTTACATGTAAGATCAAGACGGTCTGGTTTTCTGGTATTTAACAGATTTGAGAATTTGATCAATTTGTAAAAATCGGCACCGAAACAGCGTGCGCTTTGGATAATCTCATCTTGCTTTAGCAAAGACTTATGTATCGCGTAGCAATCACAGGAATCGGTATTGTTTCATGCCTCGGGAACAATATTCAAAGGGCAACCGAGTCGCTGCGACTGGGCCGGTCCGGCATCGGCATTGATCAAAAACGAAGGGATATCGGATTTCGCAGCCCTCTGACAGGCCTCATCCGTGATTTTGAAGCCACAGACTTTTTATCTCGCAAACAGCGTAAAACGATGGCGGATTTTACCATTCAGGCGTATGCTTCGGTCAGGGAAGCCCTGGATATGTCCGGTTTAGAGGATGAAGAAATTCAAAATCCGGAAACTGGATTGGTATTCGGATGTGATTCCAGCTGCATCGCCGCTGTCGAACAGGTTGAGCTCCTGCACAGGCATAAGGAAACCAAATCCATTGGAAGCGGCCATGTTTTTCGTTCGATGACGTCCAATATTACCATGAATTTGAACACTATTTTTCAAACCAGGGGCGCCTGCTGGACAATAAGCTCAGCATGTTCCAGCGGGGGACATGCGGTCGGCCAGGCGGCGGACCTGATTGCTCTCGGTCGACAGGATCGAGTTATTTGCGGCGGAGCCCAGGAAATCAACTGGGAATCCATGTGCAGTTTTGACGCGGTCGGAGCATTTTCAATGAGAATTGAAGAACCGGAAGCAGCCTGCCGGCCATTTGACGCTCAACGAGACGGCCTTGTGCCCAGCGGAGGCGCTGCCGCTCTCGT
>JAFDCA010000234.1 GCA_019313025.1 Deltaproteobacteria bacterium | reverse complement strand
GGTATCCGAATTTCTAATTGGGGCTGGCAACAAAGAATCGATCGCCTGTAAAAAGTGTGGGACTTTGGCGATGGAAAGGATACTCTCGACACCATTTTTTCTTGACTCTGCGAAGCATCCGGCGCCGGGTCGAACTTGTTGTGGGCAAGAAGAACGGTGTGAGATGCCACCTTGTTCCTCAGGGGGAAGTTGTAGGAGAGATTAATTGGATAGTGATATTAGATTCGGGGATTGTTTTGATTTTAGATTCGGCTGCTCGTTCTCCTTGACAGACAAGTTCTTCATAGTCGGGAAAATCAGTTCAATCGGCGTCCTTGACTTCATCGAGTATTGAGCGAAAGAAAGATAACGACTTGATAGATTGCATGAAAACATCAGTGAAACCAAATCCTGATAGCCAAGCCGACGTCAGATTTGGCCTCACCTTAAAAATTGGAGCCATGAAGTGAAACTTAGGATAAACACCGGGACGACTAATCGTTTCTGGGGGATGTTAATATCATCGTGTTTATTTTTTGTCAATCTAAGGGCATTCTTCCTGGCCCTATCGGTGTTGGCGGCTTTCGTCGGATGGTTGGTGGTGATTGAAATGTTAGGTGTGTCGACCCGCAAAAATACGGCAAATATTCCGGCCGATAATACCTGTCTGATTGCGAAGCAAATAAATTTGAACCGCTGTGATTAGATCTTTCTGTTCAGAGGTAGAGGAAGTCAAATAAATCAAAATATTTCAGCTGGCGGATAAAAAAGATATAATTTCAACAAAGTTGGAGTGAAAAAAATGTATATAAAAACAAATAGAGTTTATTCACGCAGTGCTCATGAAGCCCCTATCTTGTATACAACTTATGATACGGAAAACTATTATCACGCTAGAATGTTTAACAGTAGCCTGGGCGGTCTGTATTTTGAGTCTGAAAGAGCTCTTCAGCCCGAATCAGATATTTGTATTAAGATGGTAACTCATCCATCCGAAGAGCCTGGTCCTGAAACTTTTAAGGCCTGCCGTGCGAGAGTAAAATGGTGCCAAAAAAGAAATAAAAGCGGCATTTTTTGCTATGGAGTCGGTACCCAATATCTGGCTAAAAGCCCCACAGTTTATGGAGAGAAGGCCCATGGATTAGGCTGTTCCTGTGACTTATGCGGTGAAAAGGTACCGTCTGGAGAAATCCTTGAGAACGAGGATTTTATATATTTGTGTCGAAGTTGTTTTAATTATTTAGCGGGTTTGCCTGAAGGCAATATAAAGGAAAGCATAAAGGAATTCCTGATCGGAAATGTCCTCTGAAACCTCACGCATCTCAACCTTAGGTGAACTTTTAGCGGTCGGGTCGACCTACTACGACTTATATGATAACCAATTGAAATTATGTCCATTAACTTAACTATAGTGAGTTGGCACACCTGATGCCTCTAATTGATTAGAGGATAAAATATTTCGATCCTGCATGTGCCCAAAGAAAATAGAACAAGAGAAATTAAAAAATCGGGTTTGGTTGAGAAGTTTTTTTCATTGGATAAGTAAAGGTGCTGTGAAATCAGTTAATTTTTCAGGACCCTGTCCGACTTGGCAGATTAAGCCCGGGTTAAACCACCAGATGGCGGTAAAAAAACGATATCTCAAAAAGGGAGGTGAGAAATATGCCCAGAGGAGATAGAACAGGGCCGCAGGGCCAAGGTCCGATGACAGGAAGAGGTCGCGGTAAATGCAACCCGAATGATAGTGCCTCGTCGCCACGAGAACGGGGCGGCATGGGTTCGGGCCGCAAGGCCGACCGAAACAGGGGCCAGGGGTCAGGCCGGCGTGCCGGAAGGGGTCAAGCAAAAGGCCGAGGTAGGCGGTCTTGACAAATCAACTGTTCAACTAATTAAGGACAAGACAGCATGGCAAAAAATGTTCTAGAGATTGATGACCGCACTTTTGATTCCCGGGTGTTACAGTCCGACAAACCGGTACTGGTTGATTTCTGGGCGCCCTGGTGCGGTCCCTGCAAATCAGTCGGACCGGTGGTTGAAAAACTTGTCCAAGCCTACGGCGATCAATTCCGCTTTGCTAGGTGCATTGTGGACAAAAATCCAAATATTTCTGGAAAATTGGGAATTAGAGGCATCCCTACACTGATGTTTTTCAAAGGAGGCCGGCTGGTGGATAAACTCATCGGGATGGTACCCAAGTCAATAGTTGAGGATGCAATGAGGAAATGCATGTCAGAATCCGTACCTGCGGAGCCCTATAGTGCCCTGTAAATCGGTTCACTGAAATCAATTGAAGTGGTATTAGGGATTCGGTATTGGGTATTGGTAAAAAGAAATGTAGTTGATTTATTACATCACTATCAGGTGAGAAATATAAAATAGGGCGCAAAACGTCTTAAAACCAATAACTAATACCAATTACCCAACACCCAATACCTCCCAATTGGTTTTTAACTCAATTGGGGTTATATGATACCGCATATTATAGGGGGCACGATAATGCACAACATAACATTTGCGGACATCGCCATTGTATCCTGCGGAACGTTGCGCCTTGAATTGAATTACTTAAAAAAGAAGGCTTTTTAGATACCAACTGCCTTTACTTTACAACTCCGGGGCTCCACGAGGATATCCATCAATTGGAGCGCCAGCTCATCAAACAGGTAAACATGGCCAGAAAAATTGTCGATAAGGTCATTGTCGTTTATGGGGGTAAGTTATGTTACGTGAATGCCGATGAACTTACTCGCACCATGCAAACCATCATAGAAGAACAGGGACCGGAAGTTACGCGCATTCAGGCAACCCACTGTGTGGACATGCTGGGCGGTGAAACTGAGCGGGGAAAAATTGCTGCAAAAGCCGCTGGAGAGGAAAAGGTCTGGTGGATGACACCTGGCTGGATTAAGTTTCGACGTCATGTTTTCAAGGATTGGGACAAGGGCATGGCCAACGAGAATTTTCCCCGCCACACCGGTGGCGCCATTGTTTTGGATGGCATTGGATGGCATCGGATATGTGGAAAAATACATGGCAGAAAAGCCGGAGGAATTTTTAGAATACTCTGATTGGATGGGAATTCCGATTCAGCCGTATACGATTTCATTGGATCGATTAAAATCGTTACTTTTGGAGAGTGCACATTATTTATCCGACGTGTAAGTTTTCATAGAATGAAGGAGAAATGTTATGAAATCTTTGATTGTGTATTCAAGCCAGACCGGAAATGTAGCTTTGAATCGTGTTGTCTTCTTGCCAAACAAATCCCGCGGCGGGATTGCAAGTTCAACCAATAAAGCACTGCCGTGCTTTTGCCTTTCTTCGTCTATGACGGAGAAATTCAAGTCATTCCGTTTGCGCACCTGGAATTTGAGCGCGAAGAATTGGGACAGCATTTTATTGAATCAATCGATTCGGCCCAAAAAGAAAATTTGGCGCAGCTCATTCATAAACTGGATGAACGTGGTAAAGAAGAGATCGCAGAAATAGAGCTGGCCCTCACTAAAATGAGCGCAGGCCGTTATGGCAAATGTGAGCTCTGCGGCAAGTCGATCCCGATAAAGCGACTGGAGGTTTTGCCGGCAACCCGTCTCTGTCGCAATTGCGCCCTAATGTATGAGAAAGTTCAAAAGCTGAGGCAACACCACCGTGATGAGATTATCGATGACGAGTTGCTCGACGAGTATCGCCACCTGAATGATGAGAACTCGTCACTTTTAAAGGAAGTTTCTTGAAGGGAGGTAGCAATGTATCAAACCATACTTGTACCGATGGACGGGTCG
>JAFDCA010000233.1 GCA_019313025.1 Deltaproteobacteria bacterium | reverse complement strand
TTGACAAAACTTCGTTTGAGTTCTCCCTTTTCTCCTCTTTTGATAGGTGATGGTACCTTGGGGGGGCCAAGGGTCGGTATGGTGGTATCAATAACCTCAAATTTCATGGTAACCTCTATCCGTCCAGTTTTTTATCTAAATTAGGCTCCGTTGAATTTAAATTCGCCTTTACCCAAGATATCATGCAAATGCAAAATTCCTCGAACCTTTCCTTTTGCATTTGTTATGGGAAGCACCGTAATCTGGTACTTTTCCATCATGTTCAGGGCGTCATAGGCCGGAGAGTTTGGGGTGACGGTTCGTGGATTTTTTGTCATAACGTCCTCAACGGTTAAACCGACAATAGATTTCTTTTTGGCAATTATACGCCTTAAATCGCCATCGGTAATGATACCGGCAAGTGTTTTATCGGATTTGACAACCAGAGACACCCCCAATTCCAGCCGGTTGATTTCCTTAACAGCATCTTCCATGGTGGTTCCTACAGGAACTTGTGGAACAGAAGTGCCGGTCAACATCATGTCCTGAACCTTGCTTGAGAGGCGTTGTCCCAAAAAACCTCCGGGATGAATCTTTTTGAAATCGCTTGATTTGAAATGTTTCTTGTTGATCAGAGCAACGGCGAGAGCATCCCCCATGGCAAGCAGCGCCGTTGAGCTGGCGGTTGGTGCAAGACCCATGGGGCAAGCTTCCCTTTTTACGGCAACATCGATGATAATGTCACTATGTTTTCCAAGGGTAGAATTTTTATTCCCGGTAAAGGCGATGATGGTACATCCGATTTTTCGTATACTGGGTATCAGCATGTTCAGTTCATCGGTTTCTCCGCTATTGGAAAGCGCTATAAGTATATCATCCGAATCCACCATGCCGAGATCGCCATGCATGGCTTCGGCAGGATGCAAAAAAAGTGACCGTGTTCCCGTACTGTTTAAAGTGGCGACAATTTTTCGACCCACCAAGCCGGATTTGCCGATGCCGCTGATGATCAATCTACCTTTTGAACGGCAGATGAGCTCCACCATTTTAGGAAAATTGTCATCAATACGATCTGCAAGGCCTAAAATGCCTTCAGCTTCTATCTTTAATACCTCTATGGCTTTTTTGATTATCATGGAAAACACATTCCCTTTTGCTTAAAAATATTTATGATGACCATCATTAGAATATATTAGGATATAAATGTTGACCTTATTCAAATGATTTCATTCACGATATAACGATATGTGTATCTTGTTAAATTTTTAAAGAATATCTAACAGGACAATATGCAACTTTTAGATAAAAAATCAAGAGCTCTTTTTTTTCGATACCTTAAAAAAAATGTAAAATTATGGTTGACAAGCGTTGTTTGCCTGTTTATATTGCGCAAACTTTTTAGGCTCTATAATAAAGGCCGGGAGTCATCAACCCCTGGCCTTTTTTTTAATTTCTTTCGAAAGGGGGTGATTCCGATGGTTTGTTCAACAGTTAGAAAAGGTTTTGAGTGCCCTTTTATGACGTCAAAGGGGTGTTCCTATAATGGCGGAATTTGCCACGAGGTTGTTGAGCAGTGTAATGGCTGCAATCGAAGCGCTGAGTTTTCATCCAAATGGTATTGCACAGCATGCCCTGATCCTTCGATTAAATGGAAAACCGGGGACTGTAATTTTGCTTCACATGTTACCAGAACCTCCTCTAAATCAAATGGAAAAATTAATCCGCTCAAAGCGTCCAAGAGAGGAAATAGGTAATGTTGTTTTTAATCGACAAATGAACCCCGCTCATTCAAGGAGCGGGGTTTTTATCCTTTTTAAATTCGGTTTATACCCGTGTTCAGTTCTCATCCCCCCGATTTTTAAGGCTCTTTTCACTTGACATCATTCATGTCAGCACGTTAAAGTTCATTCAGAACTCCAGTTTCAAACAGCTGTTTACGGCAATACTTTATGATATCGCCAAACATGCAGCATCTGGATTGAAACATACGATTTTACAGTTGCGGAAAGCTCGGGTTGTATTTATGATGCATTGTTAAAATAGATTTCCATTGATTATCTTTCTAAGGAGGCCAAATTTATGAATCCAATTGCTCAAACCCTCAATCAGATTATCGAAAACGGTAATCCTCATTTAATGGAAATGCTGTCTGAGATGGGAAAGAATCTTTTTTTCCCAAAAGGGATTTTGAGTCAAAGTGCTGAAGCCAGGGAGAAAGCACATAAGTTAAATGCGACCATCGGTATTGCCACGGAGAAAGGAGACACCATGCATTTTTCTTCGGTGATGGATTCCATTTGCAACATCCGACCTCAAGCATCCATAACCTATGCGCCATCTTTTGGAATTCCACAGCTTAGAAAGGCTTGGCACGATTCTTTATTCATAAAAAACCCTTCCCTTTACGGAAAAAACATCAGTCTTCCTGTGGTGACTTGCGGTATTACACATGCCATAAGCATGTTTGCGGATATGTGGTTAGACCTGGGTGATGCAGTCATCTTGCCTGATATGATGTGGGGAAACTATAACATGATCCTAAATGTTAAAAAAGGAGTGGTCATTCGCCATTTTCCCCTATTTTCTTCAGAAGGAAAGTTTAATCTGACAGCTTTTGAAAAAACCATCAGGGCCGAAGCTGAAAAACAGGATAAAATCACGGTGCTTCTTAATTTTCCCAACAATCCAACCGGCTATTCGGTATCCGTAGAAGAGGGGAAGCACATCGTTGAAATCCTTGATTCCGTGGCCGGCACCGGTACAAATGTTGTTGCCGTTACCGATGACTCCTATTTTGGGCTTTTCTATGAAGATCAAACCCTGAAAGAGTCTCTTTTTGCAAATCTTTGTGATCGGCATTCCAGGCTGCTTGCCGTTAAACTTGACGGTGCAACAAAGGAGAATTTTGTGTGGGGATTGAGGGTCGGTTTTATCACTTATGGATGTCCAATAAACGGCGATTCTCTGACGGTATATGATGCGTTGGAAAAAAAGACGGCCGGTAGTATCAGAGGATCAATTTCCAATGCGTCTCACCTGGGCCAGACCATTGTACTAAAGTCCATGCAGGGAGATAAATTCACAACAGAAAAAGAAGAAAAATTTAAAATACTTCAAGACAGGGCAAGATGCGTAAAAAAAGTGCTTTCAGATTCCAAATACAAAGAAGCCTGGGATGTTTATCCTTTTAATTCCGGTTATTTTATGTGTCTTAAGTTGAAAACCGTAAACTCTGAGACCTTGCGGCTCCACCTCCTTGACAAGTATGGTGTGGGGCTTATCTCCATGGGCGATAAGGATTTGAGAATTGCTTTTTCTTGTCTGGAAGAAAGTGACATCCCTGAACTTTTCGATATTATTCTGAGAGGTGTAGAAGATTTATCCTGAATTTATCATGAAAAATTTTAACAGATTTCATAAAAGGTATGCGTATAATCTCAGGCAGTTAAAATCGCGATAGGCACACCGAAGCTTCATCCCTAATGGCCTTGTCAACAGGATTTGGGACGTGTAAATAAACGAATTAAACTCGTGAGAAAATACGCAATCGAAGCGCGCAACGATTAAAATCGGATTGAAGTTAACCATTGAGGCATTCAATGTATGGTGGGACAAACTGACCTGTGGCATTTTTAAGCCGTTTTAAAAAGATTGCCGGTTCCAGTGTCGAAAAAGAGCCGTCCATCAATATTGCCCTCGCCGGTAAATGGACCTTATACTTCATACTCATCGGCGTTATCGCGGGTCTGGGCTCCGTCGTTTTTCATTACCTGTGCCAGCAGGGTGCACATTATTTTATGGATCTCATAGCGGGTTACCGACCGCCGGCGCCGGCAGGTGAGCACCATCTCATACCGCCCACGAGCACACCGTTTAATCCCATCATTCTTTTATTTCTTCCCGCACTTGGAGGTCTACTTAGCGGATGGCTGGTGTATACCTATGCACCCGAAGCCGAGGGCCATGGAACGGATGCAGCCATCGATGCTTACCACAGAAAAGGTGGTTTTATACGGGGCAGGGTTCCAATAATTAAGACCATTGCTTCCGCCTTGACACTGTCAACCGGAGGATCAGGTGGAAGGGAAGGTCCCATCGCTCAAATCGGAGCGGGTTTTGGATCGTTTCTGGCGACAACATTAAAACTGTCGGATCGGGAGCGGCGTATTATGATGGCGGCTGGTGTTGGCGCGGGTGTTGGCAGTATTTTTCGCGCACCTTTAGCCGGGGCGCTTTTTGCCGCTGAAGTGTTGTACCGTGATCCAGAATTTGAGCCCGAAGTGATTATTCCTGCGGGCATCTCTTCGGTGGTTGCCTATTGCCTGTTTTGCCTGATATACGGATGGGGATCTTTGTTTGAATCGCCGGATTTTGTATTTCGTAATCCCCTGGAATTGGGACCTTATATCGTGCTTTCCCTGGTTCTTGTGTGCGTCGGTGTTTTATATATAAAGTCGTTTTATGGTGTCATCAGGATTTCCAAGGTTATCAAGATTCCCAATCACCTTAAACCTGCCATTGGAGGACTGTGCACCGGAATTGTCGGTTTTTTCTTACCCCAAACCCTGGCATTTGGATACGGTTTTGTTCAGAA
Source organism: Deltaproteobacteria bacterium (assembly GCA_019313025.1). The sequence continues at coordinate 1,851 of JAFDCA010000233.1, read as the reverse complement.
AGCCATATACAATGAACTGACGATACCATTTTTATTTTTTCTTGCCGTTGGAAAAATATTTACGACATCATTTTCCATCGGCTCCGGGGGCAGCGGCGGTGTGTTTGGGCCTTCCGTTGTCATCGGCGGTGCCATGGGCGGCGTTGTGGGGAAGACATTCCATCAAATTATGCCGGGTGTTGTCACCGAACCCGGTGCTTTTGTTATTGTGGGTATGGCGGGTTTTTTTACGGCCGTTTCGAATACGCCGATTTCGACCATTATCTTTGTCAGCGAAATGACCAACTCGTATCATCTGCTTCTCCCGAGCCTGCTGGTATGCTCCGTATCCTATCTTGCGTCTCGTAAATGGACCATCTATGAAAAACAGGTTAAAAGCAAAATCAACTCTCCGGCCCATGCAGGTGATTTTTTCGTGGATATTTTGCAGGCCATTCATGTCAAAGATTTAATGCATCTTGTAAAAAAAGTGGAAGTAATTCCCCGGGACATGACTTTCGGAAATTTCAGGAGATTTTTTCCTGAGACAAAGCAGCATTATTTTCCGGTTGTGGATCATCTCAAGAGACTGGTGGGGATATTTTCCAGTACGGATATCAGGGCCGTCCTTTTTTCCCGAGGGATCGGAAATCTTGTGGTGATGAATGATGTGGCGACCTTTGATATTATATTTACAACACCTTCAGAAGATCTGAATACGGTTTTACAAAAGTTTACCATTAAAAATATCGACAGCCTGCCTGTGGTCAGTGACGAAGACCATGGCATCCTTATCGGGATGCTTAATCGCAGGGAGGTTATTGCATATTATAATGAGCAGGTTCAAAAGATGAAAAACATAACATAAAATATTCGTAAATTTACTCTTTGGTTAAATATCAGTATTTCACTTCCATCAAAAACAAACCGTGTGCCGGTGCAGTGATCCCGGCAAGGTTACGATCTTTTGAGACGAGTATCCGCTTAAAATCATCGGATGTAATTTTATCGAGACCCACATCCACAAGTGTCCCCACAATATTACGTACCATAAATTTAAGAAACCCGTCGCCTTCTATTTTTAAGATTAGGTAATCATCGTCTGTTTTTAAAAGAGCAGCGTTTATAATACACCGAACGGTAGCAGTCCTTGGACTTCCAGATCCCTGGAATGCTTTGAAGTCATGGCTGCCGACGATACAGCGGAGCGCTTCTTGCATGGCGATAAGGTTGAGTTTTTTCCGGATATGCCAGGCATACTGACGGGAAATAGCGGCAGGGAGCAATCGATTCAAAATTTTATAATAGTACACTTTGCTTTTAACGTCAAATCGGGCATGAAAATTTTCTGGAACCAATTTGCACGAAGTTATGACAATATCTTTCGGCAAAAGGCTATTGAGTCCTTTTAAAAAAACTTCGGGAGTCAGCTGTGTGTCGCATCGAAAATTTGCCACCTGGTGATAGGAATGTACACCGGCATCTGTCCTGCCGGATCCAATCAGGACGACGTGATTTCCCGTGATGTTCCTAAGAGCGGTCTCAATTTCGCCCTGAATGGTTCGATCCGTGGTCTGGCGCTGCCAACCATGATAAGCGCTGCCATCGTATTCAATGGTAATTTTAAAATTTGGCATGAGAAATTCGGATTAGAGCCTGTTGCAAGGTATATTCCCAAGCTGGCGTTCGAAAAATTCATCCATCGAATCGACGAATTTGTTGAGCGGATATTCGGTGTCACATGACCTGCAACGCAGATAAACCCGCCGTCAAGATTTTTCAATCACCAGCCGGTGTTTACATTAGAGGCATCGAGGGTATCGTCTATTCATATATTATTTCTTTAAGATATTATCTTACCTGAAGTTTTAG
>JAFDCA010000232.1 GCA_019313025.1 Deltaproteobacteria bacterium | reverse complement strand
TTCAGGCCATTTTTGTTCCAACCATTCTTTACGTTTTTCAGGGTCTTTATGGTCAGCGACAAACTTTGCCTTTTGATACGAAAATCCCATGTTTTCAAGTAGCTGAGGAATGTAAAAGACAGAATACTCAACACCAAACTTTTCGTAGATCAGCCACTGTATCATGGGACTGCGCCAGCAAGCACCAGGAAATCCTGATTTTTGTGGCCCCTGGCTGATCAATCGATCCAGTTGTTTTCTTTGTGTTTTTGTCAATTTTGATGGTCTGCCGGTTGGTTTTTTATAAATAAAGCTTTTGACCCCAGATAACATAAAGGCATTAACCCATAGTCGGATAGATTCTTCACTAACCTTTAAAATGGTAGCAATTGTTGAATACAATGTTCCATCGACGACAGCAAGTATGGCCATAATTCGTTTAGCGCCACGTAGGCCGCCATTGTTTTAAGCTTTTTGAAGCAATTGAACACATTTTCGCCTGGTTTGGTTTCTCATGGTAATTCTGATTTTTTTGCATCGGTTATCCCTCTCTGAGTTTGAAGCGGCTGGATTAAAGGAGATAAACACCCTCACCTTGCCTGCCGTCAAAAAAATGTCATGATTCTTCGCAAACTTCTCAGGCTCTGGAGCAACAGCAAGTTCATATAAAATTGAGCTGAGCTTTAGCCCCTTTGGAGGCCCTTCCCTTATTTCATCGGCAAATGTGTCTTCATTCTTTTCAGGAAGAGAGCTAACGGCATTAGAATCTTTTTTGGTGATTGTCAAGCACCCTAAAAACAAAATTGCTATAATTATCAAATGAAGACTTTTCAGATCCATTACTTCTGCTTCCTCATTTAAAATCAACCATTTCAGGACAATAATAATTTAAAAAATCGAAGAGCAATCAGCTATATGAATTTCGAATCAAGATGAGACACAAAAAAAGAATAGGACCCCGTATGAGATCAATAGTCGAATGAGAGGGCAGTCGGCATTTCGCTTCAGAATAGCAAGAGATGTTTGCTTAATTCTTTTTAAACACACTTACCCGAAATCGTTTTTATAGTCAAGAATTTCCAAAAAGCGCTGCATTGTAGTAATTTAAAAGGTTAGAACATCGGAATGCTTGGAAGATGATTTTCTTTCCATAACCTGCAATCAGTGTCTTTTGCAGGTTTCATATGGATATCACAGCCATTTTTCCGATCTGAACGCCGAAAATGTGGGTGGTGATTGGTGATTTTTGATTTCCCTTGAATTTCGCATTTGGATGTGAAACAAGTACAAGCTAAATTAGGACACAGATTTTCACAGATTTCCACAGATATTCGGTTTTTTTATAGCTTTTAATATAAAGATGGAGAGCCTCAAAATGAAATGCCCGCAGTGCCGCTTTGAGAACCGAAAAGGGGCTAAATTTTGTAACGAGTGTGGTCATAAATTTGATTTAACCTGCCCAAAGTGCCATGCTTCCAATAGAGTCAGCAGCAAATTTTGTGATGAATGTGGCTATGATTTAAGGCGGCCCGAAGATGTCCCCACTATTCACCATCGTGAAGCCCCTTCCTATACACCTAAGTTCCTTGCTGAAAAGATTCTCACCACCCGCAGTTCCATTGAAGGTGAGCGCAAACTGGTAACCGTTTTGTTTGCCGATGTGGCCAACTATACGGCTATTGCAGAGATGCTTGACCCGGAAGAGGTCCACGAAATCATTGATGGTTGTTTCAAAATTCTGATGAATGAAATCCACAGATATGAAGGAACCATCAACCAGTTCACCGGTGATGGTATCATGGCTATTTTTGGTGCTCCGGTCGCCCATGAGGATCACGCCCAGAGGGCCTGTTATGCCTCCCTGGCGATACAAAAAGCACTGGGCGACTATGCCGGGAGACTTGTGAAGGAATATAATATTGAATTCAAAATGCGGATTGGGCTCAACTCCGGGCCGGTCGTCGTGGGAGCCATCGGAGATGACCTGCGGATGGATTATACCGCTGTCGGCGACACCACCAATCTGGCGGCCAGGATGGAACGGGAAGCCCGACCAGGCAGTATTTTTATATCCAAAAACACGCATCTGATTGCTAAGGATTATTTTGAATTTCTGCCATTGGGTAAAATGGAAATCAAAGGTAAAAAAAAAGCCTCAGGAAGCGTATGAATTGATCCGGGCCGGTGACGAAAAAACCAGATTAAAAGCATTGGCGGCCAGAGGGCTGACAAAATTTGCCGGTCGTAAAAACTCCATGGCAGCCCTCAAAGATCCCTTTGAAAGGGTGCTGACCGGATCAGGACAGGTTGTGGGAATCGCGGGTGAGGCCGGAGTCGGAAAATCCAGACTCCTTCTGGAGTTTATCAATCAACTGCCCCAAGAAAAATTCATCTGTCTTGAAGGTCGCTGCCTTCGTTATGGCGAATCCATCCTGTATATGCCGATTCTGGAGATCTTAAGGTCTTATTTCGACATCAAGGAGGATGATAATGACGATATCATCAATCGCAAAATTAATGAAAAGACAAATGCACTAGATGAGAAGCTGGTGAACTGTATTGCGCCCATTCAAGAACTTTTAACTCAAAGTACGGAAGATGAATCATATTTAGCGCTGGATCCCAGGCAAAAAAGAGAAAAAACCTTTGAAAGCCTGCGCGAACTTTTTATCACAGAGAGCCGAAATAAGCCGTTGATGCTCGTGTTCGAAGATGTGCACTGGATCGATAAAACCTCGGAAGAATATTTAGACTATCTGATCGGAGCGATTGCCAACAGTCATATAATGCTCGTCATCCTCTATCGATCGGAATATACCCATCCATGGGCCAGCAAATCGTATTACACCAAGATCGGACTGACGCAACTGCGCCCAGCCTCAAGCAATCAGATGGTGACCGCCTTGTTGAAAAAAGGCAAGGCTGCCACGGAGCTCAAACAGTTGATCCTCAATCGATCCTCCGGAAATCCGCTTTTTATGGAAGAAATCACCTACAGTCTGCTTGAAAGCGGCTCTATCCATAAATTTGGCCGCCAGTTGGTGCTGAATACCAAGGCATCTGATATTCATTTACCGGATACCATCCAGGGGATCATTGCAGCACGGTTGGATCGGTTGGATGATAGATTAAAATATACCATGCAGGTGGCATCGGTTATCGGACGAGAATTTACCTTCCGCATTTTGCAGGCCATCACCGGCACACACGATGAAATAAAATCCTGTCTGCATCATCTGCAGGGGCTTGAGCTCATTTACGAAAAAAGCCTTTTCCCGGATTTGGAATACACCTTCAAACACGCCCTCACTCAGGAGGTGGCCTATAACAGTCTGCTTCAAAAAAGACGAAAGGAGATTCATAGAAAAATAGCACTAGCGATAGAGGCACTTTTTGCGGATAGATTGGAGACATTATTCGAGATCATGGCCTACCACTACTCAAAAAGCGGTGAATTGGCTAAGGCATATCAATATCTGAAGTTATCCGGCGAAAAAGCAACTAAAAAATTTTCCAACTGGGAGGCTTTTCAATTTTACAAAACAGCCTGCAGTATACTCGATAAAATGAAAGATAGTCCCGAGACTAAAAAGAAAAAGCTTAAAATTTTGCATTTGATGGCAATCCCCATGCAGCTTTTGGGCTATCCGGATAACTCTTTGGATTTTCTTAAATTGGGTGAAATGCTTTCCGAAGAACTTGGGGATAAAAAACACCTTTCATTATTCCTCGGAAGTATTGGAAGCTTCCATTCAGTGAGAGGCGGCGATCCTTTATTAGGAATAAAGTATTCGGAAAAATCCTTTCATGAGGCCGAGAAAATTGAGGGCCTTGATATCATGGCCCCCGTTGCCAGCAGGTTGTGTGCTTTTTATATCATAGCGGGAGAACCATACAAAACATCCCTTTTAGCTCTCAAGGTTATGAAGGTGATTAAAAGGCAAAACAGACAACACCATTTCTTTGGCCTGGGCAATAATGTATACACCGCTCTTAGCCTTTATTATGGCCATAGTTTAGGGTGGCTGGGGGATTTTGAAAAAGGGGAACTTCATTGTAAAAAAGGTCTGGAATTTGGGAAAAAAATTGACAGTTTGACCGGATTGGCGTTAGCGGAATTTCTCTATGGCTATCTGTATATGCACAAAGGAGACGGTAAAAATGTCAAAAAACATTTTCGAGAATGTATAAAATATTGCGAAGAAGGCGGGGCGTTGATTTGGTTGGGTCTGGCCTGGACCGGACTCGGCATGGGCCATTTTTTTATCAGTGATAAAGAAACTGCCTTGAAATATATCAATAAAGGTATGAAAATTCAAAAAGATGCCGGAATACCATACTACCTGTCATTTCATCATTTTGCCTTGGGTATGGTCCAAGCAGCGTCCGGCAATGTAAGACAGTCTGAACAATCTTTTAAGGCCGCATTGGGGTTATCATACAATCATAATGAAAAATGGATTGAAGGGACATCACGGATTTACCTGGGAATTACGATGGCTCACAATGATGAATCGAAAATCGAAACAGCAGAAAAATCTATTCTTGAAGGAATTAAAATTTTAGATGATAGAAAAATAAAGCCATGGTCTTCGATTGGCTACTACAATTTAGGCATGTTTCATGCCGATTGCGGGAAAATGGGGCCGGCCCGTATTCACCTGAACAATGCCGAAAAAATGTTCCGAGAGATGGGAATGAATTACTGGTTGGCTTTAACCAGACAGGCGCAAGCTTTTTGCAATGGTTGATCGCCCCGATTGAGTGAATCGGATTTATAACCGGATGAAGACATGATCCCCTTGATAGGATCTACGAGCCGGAAGCCCGCCGGATTATGTTTTCGATTTTGAATAAACACACAAACCGGTAGTTTACCCAACCAGCCTGTTTCTTTTCAGATCTTCTTCGATAGCATCCTTTATTAAATTAACTCGAATCGGTTTGCTAAAAATGCCATCAAAACCGGCCTCAAGCAATTCGTTCCGATCAAATTCCTGAATATAACCTGACAAGGCATAAATAAGCGTTTGGGGTCTGGTATTTCGTGAACGTCGACAAAATTCGGCGCCGTTCATCCAGGGCATGCGAAGATCGGTTATGATGACGTCAAAATCCTTCCATTCCAATAAATAGAGCGCCTCTTCGGGACTGTCCAAAGCAACGACAGAATATCCAAATGATTCAAAAAGTTTCTTAAGGAGCTTACATTGTGCTGTATTATCATCGATTACTAAGATTTTTCTTCTCATCGTGAATTTTAAACGTCGCCTAAGGTGGGGTTAAAAAAAAAGCGGAATATTTGGGTCCTCAACAAAATGACGCTTACCTTATAGAAGGCAGTCGATGTTGTCAACTGCAATTATCTCCTAAGTATGAATTTATCGTCTGGTTTAACACCTGTTGAAACTGATTCAATTGCTCGGGGCTGATTACAGAATAGGGGCAAGCAAGCGTGCGGAGCGAACAGCCAGTTTGAAAAGAAATGGCCTGTGGGTATAATCATCCATGGTGGCTGGTTGACTGCGGGCGAAATCATTCGACAACATGGTTTCGACTTGTTTGACAAAAAGAGAATCATAATTCAGGAGCGTGATTTCAAAATTCAACCGGAAAGATCTATTGTCCAGATTGGCGGTGCCGACGGCGGCACACCGCGAATCAATCAGAAATACTTTTTGGTGCATAAATCCGGCTGTGTAGCGGTATATTTTAATTCCTAAAGGCAGGGTATTCTGGTAATAGGAAAAAGACGCCAGATATACCGTACGATGATCCGCTTTTTCCGGCAACAGGATCCGCACGTCCACACCTCTGAGGACGGCCAGTTTCAATGCACTCAGGATCTGGAGATCGGGAACAAAATAGGGACTGGCAATCCAGACCCGTTCTCGGGCTCCATTGATTGCCTGAACAAACATCAGACCGCAGGTTTCCAAACGATCGGCCGGCCCTGAAGCGATCACCAGGGCATCTTCACGTCCATTTTCGGCCCCGCAAAGTTCCCAGTTCAGTTCGGGAATTCCTTTGGTGGCCCAGTACCAGTCCTCCACAAAACAAAATTGAATAAACTGCATGTCACGCAAATAGCTTTGCGGCAATTTATGGCTGCCGATTTCATCATACAAGAAATAGACCTTAACGTTTTCTTTTGCCTTTTGAATCAGTTTTGACTGCAGTTCCCGGCTGACGGCACTGTCCTTCACAATAAAAAATTGTACCAGTATATACTGCTCGGCAGATTCGATCCCTTCGAATATGCTGCGGAAGGTTTCCTGGCCGTCTATCAGCAGCCGGCTTTTGTTATTGCGGCATACCGGCATGTCGGCGAGACGCGCAAGCGCCCTTTCCGATTCTGGGAGCTCCTGCAGAATCAGCTCTTTCGCAGCAGCCTCTGCCTGAATTTTATGGATGAAATGACGGATATCCAGATCTTTCGAACTGCGCAGCAAGACATACCCATTGAATTTGTTGCGGCCGAAAATAGCATACAGCACCAGTGCCAACCAGGGGAAGGTTACAAGTGAAATGGCCCAGGCTATCGCACCCTGCGATGTCCTGGCATTCATCACCGCGTGAACGGCTGTCAGGATGCCGAGCAGCTCAACCAACGAGACGATGATCGCGATGATGCCATAAATCACACCCGCATCGATCATTTAAAATTCCTCCGATGGTTTCGACGGTAAAAATACCAAAAGACATGGGGTTGTCGTCTAAATCTGAGCATCTAAATCAGCAGCCGTTTTACCCGCATCCGATACCCGTTTTGCAGCTTTCCGACTCTTCATAATGGCCACCTCACCCGCCTCAATAAAATCGACAGCCTTGACTTCACAGAACCGGACACATTGCGGATCGCCGTCACAGACATCGCACTTGAGGACCCGCCGATCGGTGGTATTAAAATTCATGGCACCGAAGGGGCATACGCTGACACATGAACGGCAGCCGATGCAGGTATTATAGTCAACGCTTACGCGGCCCAGCGCCTCATCTTGAGAAATGGCTTTGACCGGGCAGACATTCAGGCAGGGTGCATCCTGGCATTGCTGACATGTCATGGGGATATAAATGCCTTCGCCCTCCCATTTCAACACCCTGATCCGGCTTCGGGCAGGATTGGATATTCCATCATGCGAAACCGCGCACACAAGCTCACATAGCCGGCAACCGGTGCACTTCTCGTGATCTACATATAAAATCTTAGCCATTTATTTTCTCCTAAAGAAGATGTTATTTGTTAACGGATAACAAACCTACAGCAAATGGGACGGTTCATTTTCCAGGCCGAGGCTTCGCACGGTCTCCGGTTTGGGAACACCGTTTTTATCCAGACCTTGATGCCCATATAATTCATCTACCATTTTGATAAATTTTTTCTTATCAATCATTGAACCGATGACATCAAGGGCGCCCCTTCGGCAGGGCTCATCGAAATAGCGGTGGTTCAACATGTCGCCCTTCTCCAGATCATTTCTTTTCAAACCTTCTCTTAAATTGAAAAGCCGTTCGACCATGTTGCACCTTCGGGCGACATCCCAGATCTCCACAGGTGTCATTTCGATGCCGGTATTGAAATAAAGCACTTTGGACCACTCCTCGAAAGCCGGCAGCGTGACGCCTAGAAATACGGTATGATATTTACAGATACCCAGACAGTCGACTCCCATATACAGGTTTTCCTGCCAGAAAACCTGCCACGGTTTACCGATGTA
>JAFDCA010000231.1 GCA_019313025.1 Deltaproteobacteria bacterium | reverse complement strand
TCATTGAAGCAATTGCCTTTCATCATTTGCCGGCCAGAAGCATGACACAAAATATAGGACTTCTCACCACAGTTCATGTCGCTAATGCACTGGACCATGAAATGCGCACTCCCGCCGGAGAGAACACCAAATTGCAGTGCGATACCGAATACCTTGATAAACTGGAAATAACAAGTCGAATACCTCAATGGCGTCAGGTTTGTAAAGAGTTGACAGAAAGGAACGGGTAATGAAAGACAAAGTTTTGCTGGTAGATGACGATGCCATGATATTAGCGGGCCTTAAACGGCATTTGAGAAATCAATTCCGTATTGAGACCGCCTTAAGTGGTGAGGAGGGCTTGAAAAGGATTAAAGAAAATGGACCCTATGCGGTAATTGTTTCCGATTTCTCTATGCCGGGTATGAATGGCATCGAATTTCTTTGCCGGGTAAAAAAAACCGATCCGGATAGCACGCGGATGATGTTGACAGGCTCCGACGATATGACCACGGCCATACAGGCAGTGAACGAAGGCAGTATTTTTCAATTTCATCCCAAACCATGCCCGGCCGATACTTTAGGCAAGGCCATTCAAAGCGGGGTTGAAGCGTATCGTAAAACCACAACCCACCAAATGCAATTTAAAAAAGTCCAAAGTTCGTTGGCCCAGGCCAGTATGATCCAACAAAACCTGGTACCCAAGTCCAATCCGCAAGTCGAGGGATTTGACATTGCCGGTAAGAGCATTTGGTGCGACGAAACCAGCGGTGACTATTATGACTTTATTCAACCTGCAGACTGGGAGCAGAAAAAAATTGGAATTGTGGTTGCCGATGTCATCGGACACGGCATTTCATCCGCGTTGTTAATGACAACTGCCCGGGCGTTTTTCAGGGAACGCGTACTCAGTTCTGGATCATCCACCACGTTGGTTGCAGATGTCAATAAACGTCTAGTGAGGGATATAGAGGATCTCAGCCTGTTTATGACCTTGTTTTACAGTGAGATTGACATTACAGAAAGGTGCTTTCGCTGGGTGCACGCCGGCCATGAACCGGCGATGCTCTATGATCCCGCTGAGAATTCATTTGAAGCTCTTGGTGGTAAAGGATTGGCACTGGGCGTGAAAGAAGACTGGGTTTATGAAGAATCCGAAAAACAACTTCACACCGGCCAAATCATCCTGATCGGAACAGACGGCATTAAAGAGACCCGCAATGAACAGAATGAATTGTTTGGTGCTGAACAGTTCAACCGGGTCATACGCGACCATGCCCACAAGTCGGCCGAAGACATCATTATAGAGATGTTCGATGCTCTGGAGCGTTTTCGTTTCCCCGTTGAAAGGGAAGACGACGAGACCTTAGTCGTCATCAAGGTGCTTTAACCCAAATTCAAGATTCAATCCTCTTTTGCCCATGGCAATAAACTCAAAGATGTTCTAGATAAATGCTTTTAAAAGATTTGATATACCCGCCAATATAATTGAAGTGTTTCCTGTACATAATGCTGCCACGCAGGGTAAGAGTACGTTTATCCATCGATTACATGCTTCACCAAATGGCCCAGCTCCGGGAAAATCAGTTTTCGACAGGCTAGCTTGCATGCACTGATGCTGCCCGGCATGCAAAATACAACAGTTTTTTCAATGATACCGGCAGTCGCTCGCGATAAAAAGGCGGCCGATCCGATCTCTTCAAAACTCAAATTCGCAAATAGGGAGCCAAACGCCGTCAGCATTTTGGCAAACATGGGATTTACCGCTTCGATAGTAACATCTTTTTCAGCGATACCCGTTCCGCCGGTCATAAGAATCACCTGGGGTCGCTGATGGCGGATAACATTTCTCACAGTGGCTGCAATGATTTTGGCATCGTCCGGTATGACCTGATGATATATTACCTCGTGGCCTTCATTGACAGCCTGCCTGCTGATCCACTCCCCGCTGCTGTCATCTACCAGGGCCCGGGTGGTTGAAACCGTTATGATTCCAATTGTAACCTTTTTGGGTGCATGTTGCTTATGTTCGTGAGTCCCCATATAAATACCCCTCGTCTGTATATTTTCACCACAAATTATCACTGAATTTCACTGAATCTTGAACCTCGGAACGGTTACTTAACATTGGATTAACCCGACAACTAAACTCGTCATTCCGGCCGCAGCGGAGCGGAGAGCCGGGCACATAATGAAGCTTTAACGCTATCCAGAAAAGGCCTGGCATTTACTGGATTCCCGCATTCGCAGTAATGACGGGATGGTCTATTTAATGGCCAGGGCGAGCCCTGCAGAGAACTATTACCCACTTTTTGTTTCCGATCAATATCAATCTCACCCTGCCTAGACCACACTGGACAACATCTTTGAATTTATCTTGATTTTACATACTAATTTTCTTATGTTTATCATCTCACGATGGCAGTAAAAATTCAGAGTCTAACAATACCCCATATTTTAATTGAGTTGTATAACTTCCGAGATGCAAATGAAATTTCCCTGTACCGGAGTGATATTATCCGGAGGATTGAACACTCGTTTTAACGGTCAAAATAAAGCGTTTATCCGTGTTGGCCAAAAGCGCATACTGGATCGATTGTATGATGTTTTTTCAGATCTGTTCGATGAAATCATTTTAGTGACCAACCAGCCCCTGCAGTTTCTTGATTGGGATTTAACCATTGTTACCGATATTTTCTCTGCTCGAAGTTCTCTGACCGGCATCCATGCCGGTCTTTTTTACATGAAGAATCCCTTTGCATTTTTTTCGGCGTGCGATACGCCTTTTTTAAAAAAGGAGCTGGTTAAAACCCTCGTCGAACAGATTGATAACAAAACAGATATCATCATGCCTGAGACGGCCGCAGGCTTTGAACCGCTGTGTGCCATATATTCGAAACGCTGCCTTAAACAAGCTGAACAACACCTTACAGAAAACAAATTTAAGATTCAATGGGCTTTTCGCGGCCATCGGATTAAATACATCCCGGAAAATGTATTGCTCCAAAAGGATCCCGACCTTATATCGTTTTTCAACATCAATACGCCGGAAGATCTGACGCGAGCAGAGGAAATGAGTGTAATGAGCATAGAGCATCGGGCAAAGAGCATGGATCATGGGGCATAGGGTTTATAAGGCCGGAGGTCTGGGGTTAGAGACGTTAAGGGTTGGATGATTGCCGGCATCTGTTTTCCGGCCTCTGTCTATTGAAAATGGGAGGTTTTATGAATATTTCTAAAATGATGGATGCGATCAAGCAGCACCCGGACTTCGATAAGGTCGGAATGGTTCTGTGTCATAATGGCGTGGTGCGGGGTACATCCCGTGCGGGGCGCGGGGTAAATGGGCTCAGCGTTTCCGTGGACCACCGGATTCTAGATCAAATCGTCTCGGAACAAAAGAAACGGCCCGGTATCGTGGATATCCGGGTTGAAATCGCCGAAGACAGGGATCTTGAGATCGGGGACGATGTGATGCTTTTATTGGTGGCCGGAGATATCCGGGAGAATGTCATTGCAGTGTTAACGGACACGCTGAATCAAATTAAAACTAGTGTGACAAAAAAAACGGAATACTTTTCAGATTGACATTTTAAATATACATTATTCAATTCTTTAGGAACTACCATGTCTTCATTTACCCATATAGATAAAAATGGACACGTCAGAATGGTGGATGTTACCGAAAAAAACCCCACCCTACGAGTTGCTGTTGCCGGTGGTTCGGTTTTTATGAAACCGGAGACATTGCGCATGATCAGAGACCAAAAAGTAAAAAAGGGAAATGTCCTGGAAACCGCCCGAATTGCAGGTATAATGGCCGCCAAAAAAACATCCGAACTCATTCCCATGTGCCATCCCTTGAGTCTCACCCATGTACAGGTTGACTTTGAACCGGACGAGACAAACAACCGAATCAGCATTGAAGCTTCAGTTCGTACTATTGATCAGACCGGTGTTGAGATGGAGGCCCTTACCGCAGTGTCGGTGGCGGCCTTGACCGTTTATGATATGTGCAAATCCTATGATCGTGAAATGACTGTTTCCAGTATTCAGCTTCTCGAAAAATCCGGTGGAAAGAGCGGCACATATAAAAGAAATTCAGATCAAAAAAAATCAAATAGGATCGTCCGGTGAAAAAAAAAACGAACTCCCGTTACTTGGTTATCATCATTTATGCCCTAATCTTCGCGCTGTTGGTCTGCAACTGTAAACCCCTGGTAAAACCACCGACCAGAGAAAATGCCATGGAGCGGATCTCCACCTGGTCGTATCCTGATTTTTTAGATGACATGACCTATAATGGCCTGGAAGACAGCATTTTACAAAGCCTGTCCTACCTCAACAAAATACCTGCCGACCGTCAGTTTATTTTCGGAGAAGACCAATACAACACCGAACATATGATCAAATCCCTGCAGCATTTCCTGGATTATATTCAAACCCGGCCTCCCCGGCAGGACCTGAAAGAATTTATTCAATCCGATTATCATATCTATCGTTCGGTAGGACGCGATAGCAAGGGAGAGGTCTTATATACCGGATATTATGAACCCCTTTTAAATGGGAGTCTCGTGCGGAGCGAACAATATCGATTTCCGATTTACACCCGCCCCCGGGACCTGATTACCATCGATCTTTCCCTTTTTCATGAAAAATTCAGAGGTGAAAAAATCATCGGTCGCTATACGGATCAATCGGTGGTGCCCTATTATGACCGCAGTGAAATTGAAACGGAAGGTGTGCTCGAAGACAAGGCCGGGGTCCTGGCCTGGGCGGAGGATCCTGTAGATGTCTTTTTTCTGCAAATACAGGGATCGGGCAAGGTTCAACTGGACAATGGCGAACTTTTTAATGTCCATTATCAGACCACCAATGGGAGGCCGTATCGCAGCATCGGCAAATTGTTGATCGATGAGGAAAAAATTTCTGTGGCCGACATGTCCATGCAAAAAATTCGTGAATATTTGCACAATCACCCCGATGAGATTGATGCGGTTTTAAACTATAATCCCAGCTACGTGTTTTTTAAAATTGAGCCCAACGGCCCGCTGGGCAATATAAATGTTAAATTAACACCTGGGCGTTCCATCGCGCTGGATCGCCGCATATTTCCTCCAGCTGCTCTGGCTTTCATCGAGACAGAAAAACCGCTGATCGATGATGCCGGACAGATCCAGAGCTGGCAGCGCTTTTCCCGCTTTGCGTTGAATCAGGACACCGGTGGGGCTATCAGAGGACCTGGCCGGGCCGATCTGTTCTGGGGAAACGGGTCCTACGCCGAAATAGCAGCAGGACATCTCAAACATACCGGGAAACTTTATTTTCTGGTATTGAAATCGATTTTTTGATTCCGGTTGCCGGTTGCCGGTTATTCTTGACACATGCTTCCGAAACAAGTACTTAAACTATTCTTTTAATGAACGCCTAACTATATACCAATTTAGGAGAGTCATATGTTTGGCATCGGCATGCCTGAAATGCTTGTGATCCTGGCCCTCGCCCTGATCATCATTGGCCCGAAAAAGTTACCGGATCTGGCCAAATCACTGGGTCGTGCAATGCGTGAGTTTAAAAAAGCCACCAGTGAATTTAAAGAGACCATTCAGCTCGAAAGCGAACTATCCGAGGTAAAAGAAACCTTTAACGACTTCAGTGATGAGGTCAAGGATGCGGTTGATCTGAATCTCAAACCTGAAAAGCAAGAGACGGATAAAATGGGATCCGGTGATGAAAAAAACAAAGAGAAAGACAGTCAAGGCGAATCCGAATCAGATGATTTTGGCAATTTAAAAGACCTGAAAAAGGAATTTGATAATCTAGCTACCGATACAGACACATCTCAAAAGGATGAAACGAAGATGCAGGATGCATCGCCCGACACTGATGATGATAAAAAAGACAAAGTAAAAGGATCCGTTGACGATGCATGAGGACGAAAAACTGCCCTTTACCTCTCATCTGGAAGAGCTTCGCAAACGACTGATTACCGGTTTTATCGCCATCGGTGTCGGTTTCGTGGTATCTTTTGGATTTAAAGAACGGTTGTTTGGTATCCTGGTCCAACCCTTGATAAGGGTCATGAAAGACGGGGAGACCCTCATATATACCGGATTGCCAGAAGCTTTTTTTACCTATCTAAAGGTGTCGTTTCTCTCCGGGCTGATCGTGGCAAGTCCGATATTGTTGTATCAATTCTGGATGTTTGTGGCTCCGGGGCTATACCAGAAAGAGCGCCGCCTGATGGTTCCCATCGTGATCCTTTCATCCTTCTTTTTTATCGGCGGAGCGTTGTTCGGATATTTTGTCGTTTTTCCCTGGGGGTTTAAATTTTTTATGGGATTCGCCACCGAAACCATCCGACCGCTTCCCTCCATGAAAGAATATTTTGGTTTTTCAGCCAAGCTTTTACTGGCCTTCGGGTTGGTGTTTGAGCTCCCCCTGGTTTTGACCTTTATGGCCAAATTGGGCATTGTCTCCGTAGATTTTTTAAAAAAGAACAGAAAATATGCTCTGCTCTTATTTTTTGCCGGGGCCGCCATCCTGACTCCGCCGGATGTGATCACCCAGGTCCTGATGGCAATGCCGTTAATGGTTCTGTATGAAATCAGTATTATCGGCGCCAAGATATTCGGCAAAAAAAAACCCGAAGAAAACAAATCAAAAGATGCTGAAAAAAGTGCGGCATAAAATTATATTACAGCCTTTGGACTTTAATTTCTGAACTATTACGACAAGTCAATTTGCAGCTCAAAAAAAAATAGATGGGGTTGTTTTCTGTAGACTTTTGTAATTATTAAATATTTTTCTATTTCTTTTCTGGCAATGATGCTCTTTGCAATTGACAGAGCGAATTCAGCCTGATAAAAATAAGTATTAATGAATGGGTTTGGCAGAAAGGATATTTTAAGGAAAACAGACTGTAAAGGAGGGGGAGATAAGAGATTATGATTAAAAAGGATTTACTGGTATCGGGAATAATCGCGGTCGTCACGTTCTGTGTTGCTGCCGTAATTTATGCCAAGGCTGTACCGGATGTGATCGAGCTGAAGGATCCGGCGTATGAGGAGCATAAAAAGGGCGTCGTTCATTTTGAACATAAAAAACACCAGGATGATTATGCCAAGCAATATCCGGAATATTACAAAAATGGCTGTGGTGAGTGTCACCATGATAAAGACGGCAAGCCGCTTTCCAATCTG
>JAFDCA010000230.1 GCA_019313025.1 Deltaproteobacteria bacterium | reverse complement strand
GTCGAATCTGCTGCTTTATGAAGCAGTTGTAGTAGTAGACTACGGTTGTATGTCTCACATGCCCCCGATAGAAAAAATTCGGGATCTTCGATCTGCATCTCCCTGAAAGGCGGGATTTTACGACCGGCAAACTCGACAATTTCTCAATTTTAATCTTTATGAGTCTTTACAGGAAAAATGATTGACAGATTAACAGGTGTTGAAGATCGCTTTTCGGAGGTTGAAAAGCTTTTAAGCGATTCTGGTATCATCCAGAATCGGGAGGCATATCAAAAATATAGCCGGGAGCATGCTGAACTTAATAAAATTGTAACAGTCTTTAGAAAGTACAAAAAGACTTTAATAGAACTTGATGAAAGCATGGAATTATTAAAGGACAAAGACCCGGATATAAAAGAGATGGCCCGGGATGAAGTCGAAGCCCTGACGCTTAAAAAAGACAACCTCGAATATGATCTCAAAAAACTACTTTTACCCAAAGATTCCAATGATGACAAGAATGTTATCATTGAAATACGGGCCGGTACCGGCGGTGAAGAAGCCGGGCTGTTTGTCAGCGATCTGTTTAGAATGTATAGTAGATATGCAGAATTCAAGAACTGGGAAGTCGAAGTTTTGAGCCATCACCCAACCGGCATTGGTGGTTTAAAGGAGATCATTGCCATGATTCATGGCAAAGGGGCATACAGCTGCTTAAAATATGAAAGCGGCATACATCGTGTACAGCGTGTTCCGGAAACCGAAACACAGGGACGGATACACACTTCTGCAGTTACCGTTGCAGTTTTACCCGAGGCCGAAGAAGTGGAAATTCATATCGATCCCAGCGAAATCAGAGTTGATGTGTTTCGATCTACCGGCCCAGGCGGCCAGAGCGTGAACACAACCGATTCAGCCGTACGTATTACCCATCTTCCGACAGGTATTGTTGTGACATGTCAGGATGAAAAATCGCAGCTGAAAAATAAAAACAAGGGAATGAAAGTTCTTCGTGCCCGCATTCTTGATCGTGTGACAAGAGAGCAGGATGAAAAAAGGTCTCAAGAGCGAAAGAGCCAAATTGGAGATGGAGACAGAAGCGGAAGGATAAGAACGTATAATTTCCCGCAGGGAAGAGTTACCGATCACAGAATCGGGCTTACCCTTTATAAACTGGAAAATATTTTGCAGGGGGAAATCGATGAAATTATAGAAGCGATTATCACTTATTATCAAGCCCAGGCATTACAAAATGCAGAACCAGCCTACGTCCACTGATTCTGAGTGGACGATAATAAAACTCCTTGGGTGGACTACATCTTATTTCGAATCCCATGATATAGACGCTGCAAGAATTGAAGCTGAAATTCTTCTCGCCCATGCAATGCAATTACAAAGAATAGATCTATATTTGCAATATGATCAGCCGCTTTCTGCAAGAGAGCTGTCTCGATTCAAGGATTTAATAAAGAGACGGATTAAAAGAGAACCGGTTGCATATATCGTGGGAAGCAAGGAATTTTGGTCTATGGATTTTATGGTGACAAAAGACGTTCTGATTCCACGACCCGAAACGGAATTTTTGGTTGAGACTGCCCTAAATCTTTTGCCGCAAGAGTCAGCTTCTCATCAGATATTAACCCCAAAGCGCATACTCGAGCTTGGTACAGGCTCAGGAGCGGTGGTTTTAGCCCTTGTATCCATGAGGCCCTGCCACCTTTTTTTTGCATCTGATCGAATAACAACCGCTGTCAAACTGGCCAAGCAAAATGCAACGGTTCATGGCTTTGAAAGTAAGGTGTCTTTTGTTTGTGCAGATTGGCTTGAGCCTTTTAAAGACAAAAGGTCTTTATTTGATATGATTATTTCAAATCCACCCTATGTTCCACGCCGGGTTATTGAAAAACTTCAGCCTGAGATTATCAAATATGAACCGATTTCAGCAATAGATGGAAGCGAAGACGGACTTTCTTGTTTAAGACATATTATTAACAATGCCCATCTCTATCTGCAACAAAAAGGACACCTTTTACTGTAAATCGGACATAATCAAAGAAATGACGTCCAAGAAATTATCGATCAATGTTCAAAATATGAAAATGTCTTATATACAAAAGATTACAGTGGGTTTGATCGTGTTGTCCAAATGTGTAAAAAATAATAAAAATCTGTTGCGAATCAATTTTTTATTTGTTAAACATATCAGTTTAATCAATTCGCACGCTCTTGGACCTGCTTCCCGGTGCCCCATTTAACGGGGTCGGAAACAGGGTTGATAGGGGCGGGGGAAGAAAAACCATTAAGAAAGGAAGATAAAAATGTCTTACATTACGATGAAAGAGCTTTTGGAGGCGGGAGTACATTTTGGTCATCAAACAAGGCGCTGGAACCCCAAAATGAAACCTTATATTTTCGGGGCCAGGAACGGCATCTATATTATTGATCTTCAGAAAACCGTTCGAATGTTCAAAAAAGTCTATGATTTTGTTGTCGATACAGTTTCAAACGGGAAACAGCTACTTTTTGTAGGTACTAAAAAACAGGCACGTGATTCGATCTATGAAGAAGCGAATCGATGCGAAATGTTTTACGTTCACAACCGGTGGCTGGGGGGAATGCTGACGAATTTTCAGACCATCAGAAAAAGTATCGACCGTCTTAACTATCTCAATACTATTGTGAACGATGAATCGATCAACCTTTTTCCCAAAAAGGAACGGTTGAAATTAAAAAAGGAACGTTTAAAACTCGATAATAATCTTGGCGGAATTCGAACCATGAATGGACTTCCGGGTGCCATTTTTGTTGTTGATCCCAGGAATGAAGCCATTGCCGTACGTGAAGGAAGACGCCTGGGAATACCGATTATCGCCATTGTAGACACAAATTGTAACCCGGATGAGATCGATTATATCATACCAGGTAATGATGACGCCATTCGAGCCATTCGGCTGATTACCTCCAGAATTGCCGACGCCTGTATCGAGGGGAAAGAACGTCTGGAAGAACGGCAGCAAGCTGAAGCCGATAAAGAGGTGGAAGACGTATCAGCGGTTGCAGCGGTCAGCGCCGAATTAAAACCGGGGGAAAGGAAGGTGATTTCAGACGGCACAGACGGTCCCGTTGTAGAGATCATAAAAAAGACAACCCCTTCAGCTCAAAAAGATGTTGAATTCACAGAAAATTCTGAAGACGAAACACTTCAAGAGGATGCAGAAACAGAAAAATCAGGAGAATAAAGATGTCAATAATTAGCGCAAAGATGGTTATGCAGCTCCGCGAAAAGACCGGTGCCGGAATTATGGATTGTAAAGGAGCGCTTTCAGAGTGTAGTGGTGATATGGATAAAGCGATTGATTTTTTAAGAAAAAAAGGATTGGCAACGGCTGCAAAACGAGCCGGTCGGGCCATGACAGAAGGAATCGTAGCGTCTTATATCCATATGGACAGTAAACTTGGGGTGCTGGTTGAAGTGAATTGCGAAACTGATTTTGTAGCCAAAAATGAAGATTTTAAAGCATTTGCTAAAAATATAGCCATGCATATTGCAGCGACCAATCCGGTTGGAATACGACCCGAAGATGTTTCGGAAGAGATCATTAACAAGGAAAAAGAAATTTATCGCGGGCAGGTCCTGGAAATGGGTAAACCAGAAAAAATTGCGGACAAGATTGTGGAAGGTAAATTGGCAAAGTATTTTAAAGAGAATTGCTTAATGGATCAGGCCTATGTTCGTAATCCCGAAATAACCATCGCGGACCTTTTGAATGAAATGATAGCAAAGATAGGTGAGAATATTTCTATTAAACGTTTCGCAAGATTCAAGATCGGGGAGAATTAGACGTTGACGACACACCGATTTGAAAGGATTCTATTAAAGCTGAGCGGAGAAGCGCTCATGGGCGATCAGAGTTTTGGAATTAGTCCGGATATGATACAGTATGTGGCCGAGGAGATCCGTTCCGTATTTGATTTAGGGGTTCAAATCGCTATCGTTGTCGGCGGAGGGAATATTTTTAGAGGGGTTGCCGCATCTTCATATGGCATGGATCGTGTTTCTGCCGACAGAATGGGTATGTTGGCCACGGTAATTAACAGCCTGGCTTTGCAGGATGCTCTGGAAAAAAGAGGGATGATGACCCGAGTTCAGACGGCTATTTCCATGCATGAAGTGGCGGAACCCTTTATTGTTCGGAGGGCTATTCGACATCTGGAAAAAGGGCGGGTGGTGATATTCGCCGCCGGTACGGGCAACCCCTACTTTACGACCGATACTGCTGCGGTACTCAGGGCCCAGGAGATACGCGCCGAGATTCTTTTAAAGGCCACCAAAGTTGACGGCCTATACGATTCTGATCCGCTTGTTAAAAAGGACGCTAAATTCATAAGAGAAATCAGCTACATGGAAGTTATTGAAAAGCAACTCCATGTAATGGATATGACGGCGATTTCTTTGGCAATGGATAACCATCTCCCCCTCGTTGTTTTTAATCTAACAAACAAGGGCAATATTAAAAGAGTGGTATGTGGTGACGTCGTCGGAACACAGATAAAGAATTAAAGGAAAAGTCAATGATTGAATCCATGTATCAGGAAACCAAAGAGAGTATGCAAAAGTCCATAGACGCACTCAAAAATGAATTTAATAAAGTAAGAACAGGACGTGCTTCCCTTTCAATTCTTGATGACATCCGGGTTGATTACTATGGCACCAAAACGCCTTTGAATCAGATGGCATCACTTTCCATTCCCGAAAGCCGCCTGATTACTATCCAACCCTGGGACGTATCTGTTATAAAAGATGTGGAAAAGGCGATATTGAAATCCGACCTTGGTTTAACGCCTTCCAGTGACGGCAAAGTGATACGGATCTCCATCCCGCCACTGACAGAAGAGAGAAGAAAACAGCTTGTCAAGGTTATATATAAAAAGAGTGAAGAACATAAGATCTCTATACGAAATATCAGACGTGATGCCAATGATCTGTTGAAAAGCTTGAAAAAAGATGGCGAAATTTCTGAAGATGATGCTTTCAAAGCCCAGGACCGGGTTCAGAAAATAACTGATGAGCACATCCAGCTTATTGATGACGTCTGTAAAGACAAAGAGAAGGAGATCCTTGAATTCTAATACATCTTCCTCTATTCATACAGATCTTGACCCCCTGAACCTACCCTTGCATGTTGCTATTATTATGGATGGCAATGGCCGGTGGGCCAAAAAGCGTCTTTTAAGTCGAATCAAAGGTCACGAAAAAGGTTCTGAAGCTGTTCGAACCATTGTTCGTGCCTGTCGTGAAATTGGAATTCACATTTTAACATTGTATGCTTTCTCCACTGAAAACTGGCAACGGCCTCAAACCGAAATCTCTGCCCTGATGGCCCTCCTTAAAAAATTCCTAAAATCCGAGCAAAAAGAGTTGCTGGACAACAATATCCGGCTGAATACCCTTGGACAGACGGAGCGATTACCGGAAGATGTTCGGCATGAACTGGAAAAGAGCAAGATGTTAACAAAGGAAAATACAGGATTAATCCTTAATTTGGCACTGAGCTATGGGGGGCGGGATGAAATTGTTAAGGCTGTTAAGGAGATTGCAAAAAAGGCCATAGAGGGTCGTATCGATCCTGATTCAATAACACCAGATTTCGTTTCCAAACATCTTTATACCGGTAAAATGCCGGATCCGGATCTTTTAATCCGAACCAGCGGAGAGATGCGAATCAGCAATTTTATGTTATGGCAGCTCGCCTACACGGAAATTTGTATTACAGACACCTTGTGGCCGGATTTTGGGAAAGATGAGTTTATACGAATTCTTAAAAACTACCAGCAGCGTGAAAGAAGATTCGGCAAAGTCGAACCTTGATTTTAATCCGTCGATGAACTTTTAACAAAACAAATTCCCTCCGAGGTGAAACCAAAGTCCGGCCCTCTGGGGAAGGATTTTACTTCATAATTTTATTATTATGCAATTAAAAAGATGGATTACTGCCCTTGTGATCATCCCCTTTCTGGTTTTACTCATCAGCATCGGGGGCACAATGTGGCTTGCTGTTGTGATCAATGTCATATGTATTTTGGCGTTGTGGGAATATTTTCGTATTGTACTGAATAAAGATCGAAAAATTACGACGACAAGCTTTCAGATTTTAGCTCTCTTGACAGGATCGATGGTTCTCTGGGCGGCATATTTTCGTTCCTTTAATATGATATTAGACATTATTGTTTTAAACGTCATCATTTCCGCCCTGATTTCTCTACCCAAATTCAAGTCTGATCCATCTGTTTGGGAAATTGTTTTTAAACAGGTCGTTGGCATCCTTTATATTCCACTTTTTCTGTCTTATATGGTTCTTATTCGAAACGGAGACAACGGTGTACTCTGGATATTTTTACTGTTAATCGTGGTTTTCATGGGGGATACAGGCGCATACTACTTGGGGTCTTATTTCGGTAAGCACAAACTTTGTTCAGCCGTTAGTCCCAATAAAACCATTGAGGGGGCTTTAGGCGGGCTTGCTGCAAGCCTGGTTTCGGGTGCTTTGATCAAATACTTATTTTTACCACTGTTGCCATGGGGTTTAAGTCTTCTGTTGTTCCTTTCCATCGGCATTGCAGGCCAGGTGGGAGATTTGTTTGAGTCTCAAATAAAACGGGTTGCCCATATAAAAGATTCAGGGGCAATCCTGCCGGGTCACGGCGGTGTCCTTGATCGGATCGATGCATTGCTGTTTGCTGCTCCGGTGGCGTACATTTTTAAAGAATATTTATTGCCATGAAAAAACTTTCCATATTGGGCTCAACGGGATCCATCGGCTGTAATACCCTAAAAATTGTGGAAATGTTTCCCGATCGATTTTCCGTTAAGGCACTATCCGCAAAAAACAATATTTCCTTACTGGCCGGCCAAATTGAGCGATTTTGTCCGGAAATGGCCGTGGTTTTTGATGAAACTGTTGCCGGTGAACTAAAAAACAGACTTCCGGTTGGAACCGGTGTTGAAATATTATTTGGCGAAAGTGGCTACAAAGCTGCGTCTGTCCATGAATCCGTGGACCTGGTTGTTGTGGCCGTGGTTGGGGCGGCAGGTTTAATGCCGACGCTTTCGGCCATCGCAGCAGGGAAAAACATTGCCCTGGCGAACAAAGAAACCCTTGTAATGGCGGGTGATATTGTTATTGAACAGGCAGAATTAAATAATATAACCATACTTCCCATTGATAGTGAACACAGCGCTATTTTTCAATGTATTGAGGGAAATCGAAAAGAGGATGTTGATAAGATCTTCCTCACTGCTTCAGGTGGTCCGTTTTTAAACCTGCCGAAAAAGGAATTTAATAAAATTAAACCCAAAGATGCCTTAAATCATCCCAATTGGAATATGGGGAAAAAGATCAGCGTCGATTCAGCAACGTTGATGAACAAAGGGCTCGAGGCCATAGAGGCCAAATGTCTTTTTGATGTTTCTCACGAGATGATTGAAATTGTGATCCATCCGCAAAGCGTGATTCATTCCATGGTCTCTTTTAGAGATGGAACGGTGATGGCCCAGTTAGGGATTCCTGATATGAAAGGGGCGATTGCCTATGCAATGGCTTATCCTGAGCGTCTGGCGTTGAGACAGCCGGCACCGGACTTTGTGAGTATCGGTAAACTTACATTCGAAAAACCTGACATAAAAAAGTTTCCATGTCTTGCCTTGGCGTTCGCCGCCTGTGAAACCGGCAAGACCCTTCCGGCTGTTTTAAATGCTGCAAACGAAGTGGCTGTAGAGGCTTTTTTGCAAAATAACATTTCTTTTTTAAAAATTCATGAAGTCATCGAAAAAACAATGGGATATCATGTGCCTGTTACCGATCCGACTTTAAGCGATATTCTTGAGGCCGACCGGTGGGCCAGAAAACAGGCTGAAAATCTGATAAACGCTTTGAAATAAGTGAATATTGCACAGACAGTTTAAGCCATTGAACGCAAACAAAATTCGGATACAGTCATCCTTGACTTTCGGTTAATCGGAGTAATATTTTAAAATCATCTCCAAAAAAGTTGGTCGGTTGATAAGAGGCCAAGGGTCTAAGGATTCAAGGGGTCGAGTGAAAAAAGAAAATATAAATAAAGATAATCCCTTGATCTTTGGAGTCACTTTCTTATAAGAACATATTTTTAAAAAGATCGAGGAATAAAGGCAGAAAAAACGACGATGTTAACAGCATCTGTCTGAGCTGTAAGCTCTACGAGCAGAAAGCTGAGTCAAAACGTTTTCAATTACTTGGCCCCTTGAATCCTCGAATCCTTTTTTCCTACCAAATTTGGAGAAGAAGGTTAAATAAACTATAGAGAGACATCATGAGTGTCAGCATATTTTCATTGATTATCGTTTTAGGTGTACTGATATTTTTTCATGAACTGGGACATTTCCTTGTGGCAAGGTTGTTGGGTGTCGGGGTAGAGAGATTTTCTTTGGGTTTTGGACCCAAATTGATCGGCAAAAAGATCGGCATCACAGAATACCGTATTTCAGCAATCCCACTTGGAGGATATGTGAAAATGGTGGGAGAATCTCCGGACAGCGAATTAGATCCTTCGGATATCCCCATTTCCTTTACGCATAAACATGTCTTTAAACGAATTTTGATCGTTGCGGCCGGTCCTCTTTTTAATATCTTTTTGGCGGTGATCATATTTTTTGGCATTTTTCAAATCTCCGGTCTTTTAATATTGAAACCGAGTATCGGAGATGTCAATGAGGGCACGCCTGCATATATGGCGGGATTGAAGAAAGATGATCTTGTCGTGTCTATCGACGGCGCCAACATTTCAAGCTGGGAAGATATGGCCAATGCGATTATGGCAAGCAAAGGCAAAACGATTGCAATATCCGTAATTCGCGGTGATACGATCCTCACCAAAAACGTTACGCAGGAAGTGAAAAAATTTAAAAATATTTTTAATGAAGATGTGGATCGTTATGTCATCGGCATTACCGCTTCAGGCGAGGTGTTAAAAAAGGATCTGAACCTATTTCAATCCTTTTCGGAGAGTATCATCCAGACTTATCAAATCACCGCTCTGACCATAAAAGGGGTTGTAAAGCTCTTTCAGGGGACGGTTTCGCCAAAAACACTGGGCGGTCCTATTATGATCGCACAGATGGCGGGACAGCAGGCAAAAGAAGGTGTGGTCAATTTAATTTTTTTTATTGCCCTGATAAGCATCAATCTCGCCATATTGAATTTTCTTCCCATACCGGTTTTGGACGGCGGCCATTTACTTTTCTTTTTTATTGAGGCGATCAAAGGTCGTCCGGTAAGTATAAAGGTTCGTGAGATTTCACAGCAGGCGGGGATATTTGTATTGATACTGTTGATGATCTATGTGTTCTACAATGACATTGCACGGGTATTTTTAAGTTAATGCCATATCGACTTGAAATTGCACTGAGACCGGAGTTGTTTGATGCCGAAGGCGATGGGATTCGCCGGAAAGCAAATAATTATTTTGGGATTGTAATCGATCGGGTTCGCAGCATTCAGGTGGTGACCATTGATGCGAATCTTTCAGTGGAACAGCTCAAGATCATCCAAAATGACGTTTTTACCAATCCGGTTACACAATTCTCTTCTTATGACCCCCTTGACATCGACTTTGACTGGACCATATGGGTGGGTTTTCGGCCGGGGGTCAGAGACAATCCTGGAAGTACCGCTGTTGAGGCAGTGGAAGATATTCTAAATATTAAATTCGGATCGGACGAAGCGATCTACACCTCTAAACGGTATTGTCTAAAAGGAAGAGGACTGTCTTTTGAAAACATACATACCATTGCCGGTGAACTTTTGGCCAATGATATTATCCAGCAATGGAAGATTTTTTCAACCCATGAATGGGATTCTGAAACAGGAACCGGGATTATCCTTCCGAAAGTCATCCTCGACCATACGCCCAGAGTAACATTGATTCCCGTTCCCAGCGATGCGTATCTTCAACAGATCAGCGATGATCGGGGCCTCGCATTGAACCCTGCTGATATTCCCTTTATAAGATCTTATTTCTTGGACAAATCGGTTCATGCCGAACGGACATTAAAGGGTCTCTCAGACCCCACGGATATTGAACTTGAATACATATCCCAGGCCAGAAGTGATCACTGTAACCACAATACGTTTAGAGGGCTGTTTCGGTACCGGGATCTGGAAACCGGTGATACGGATATCGTGAGCAATCTTTTTAAGACATGCATTGAGGTGCCCACACTGACACTGCAGAAGCAAAAACCTTGGGTGATATCGGTGCTGTGGGACAATGCAGGTGTCGGTCGGTTTGACAACGATCATTACTACGTCATCACAGGAGAAACCCACAACTCCCCATCCAATATTGAAGCATACGGCGGCGCCATTACCGGTATTGTAGGGGTTTACCGTGACCCCTTGGGGACCGGCAAAGGGTCCAAGTTGGTAATGGGAGGCTTTGGTTTTTGTGTGGGACCCAGGGATTATAACGGGCCCCTTCGCCCGCATCTTCATCCGAGACGGCTTCTGGATGGTGTTATCGAAGGCGTTCGTGACGGCGGAAACAAAAGCGGGATTCCCACAACCTTCGGCCAGGTACTTTTTCACCACGGTTACCTGGGGAAATGCCTGGTTTTTGTGACAGCGATTGGAATTATGCCGGCCCAGGTCAAAGGTCAACCCACTGAAAAAAAGAAAACATCGCCCGGAGATCTGGTAATTATGTGCGGCGGAAGGGTCGGCAAGGACGGTATTCACGGGGTTACTGCATCATCAGAGACATTTTCAGAAAGCACCCCGGCAGGCCATGTTCAAATCGGTGATCCTTACACCCAGAAGAAAATGCATGATTTTCTTTTGGATGCACGAGATGAAGGGTTGGTGCAGTTTGTTACGGATAACGGCGGCGGCGGGCTTTCCTCATCGGTGGGAGAATCGGCCAGATTCAGTAATGGATGCGAGATTCAACTTGAAAACGTGCCGTTGAAATATGAGGGGCTTGATCAGTGGGAAATTTGGGTTTCCGAATCCCAGGAGCGGATGACCGTTGCGGTAAGACCGGAACATCTCGAACGATTTATGGCGCTTTCGAAAATGCATGCCGTTGAGAGCACGGTTATCGGGAAATACACGGATTCCGGAAAACTTCATATCACATACAACGACGTGACATGCGCCTATATCGATATGGATTTGATGACGTCAGGTTTCCCCCAGTGGGAGTTTGATGCCGAATGGATGTCGGCGGAAAAACGGGGACTGTTCGAACCGGTTTTGAAAGCACCCGACAACTATCAAGCGTTGCTGTTGGACATGCTTTCACGTCCCAATATATGTTCCAAAGAGTGGATCATTCGACAATATGATCACGAAGTTCAGGGAACAAGTGTCATTAAACCCATGGTGGGCGCAGACCGTGATGTTAACAGTGATGCAGCGGTCATAAGACCTGTTCTTGACGCCCGGCAGGGACTTGCTTTTGCCCAGGCGCTGCTGCCGTCCTATTCAGCCATAGATACCTATCATATGACCAGCTGCACCATTGACGAGGCGGTACGCAGACTGGTGGCCGTTGGTGCGGATTTTGACCAAATCGGAGGGGTGGATAATTTCTGCTGGCCCAGTATTAAATTTCACCCTCAGAATAATCCGGATGGAAAATTGAAAGCCGCGAAACTCGTACGATCATGTCGGGCGTTGCGTGATATCTGTCTTGCGTATGAAATACCGCTCCTATCGGGAAAAGACAGTATGTACGTTGACGGGCATCTTCAGGGAAATTACGGAGAAACCCACAAGGTTTCGGCCTTGGAGACCCTTCAATTTTCGGCCACATCAATTGTCAAGGATATCGAAAAATGCATCACCATGGACAGCAAGATGGCCGAGGACCTCGTTTATATATTGGGTATGACGCGTAATGAGCTCGGAGGATCCGAATATTACGAGCATTTCGGACATGTGGGTCTCAATGTGCCAAAGGTTATCCCCAAGGCGTTCGTTGCGCTATACAGGGCATTGGGCCGTGCCATTGACAGAGAGCTTTTGGCCTCTGCCCACGGCATCTACCGTGGTGGGTTGGGGATACATCTCGCCTTGGTCGCCATGGGAGGCAATCTTGGCATGGAGATTAATCTTGGTGTTGTTCCCAAAGACCAGATTGACCGTGATGATGTGGTTTTGTTTTCAGAATCCCCCGGCCGCTTTATTGTCACCATCGATCCGGAAAATCGAAAAGCGTTTGAAGAGATTTTCAAAGGGCTTGAGTTTGCCTGTATCGGAACGGTGACCCAGGGGAATCATTTTGTTATTAAAGGGCTTGACGGCCAAATCATAGTGGATGTTTCTAATCAGGATCTTAAGGCTTTTTGGAAGAAACCTTTCGGAGAATTGATATGAGCATGGTCAAAGCCCTCGTTCTTACCGGATACGGCCTGAATTGCGATCATGAGACGGCGTATGCTCTGGAACTTGCCGGTGCTGTTGCACATCGTCTCCATATCAATACTCTTATTCAAGGCGCCGTCGACTTAACGGATTTCCAGATCATGGTATTTGGAGGGGGATTCAGCTGGGGGGACGACCACGGTGCAGGGGTTATCCAGGCGGTTCGCATGAAAACCAATGTGGGCGATAAAATTCTGGAATTTATCGAGGCCGGAAATCTTGTACTCGGTATTTGTAATGGATTTCAGACGCTTGTCAACCTGGGGCTTCTGCCGGGATTTGACCGCGACTACACAAAACGATCCGTGGCCCT
>JAFDCA010000229.1 GCA_019313025.1 Deltaproteobacteria bacterium | reverse complement strand
AATAATCCAATAAATCCCTAATTCTTCAGTTGACATTTAGTTATGGCACCATTATTATGCATATGTATATAAAGATGAGGAGAGTGCTATGAAACGGACTACTGTAATGATACCTGAAGACTTGAAAATCCGCGCCGCCAAGCGCGCAAACGCAGTAGGTATATCTTTGGGGGAGTTCATCCGTGAATCCCTTGAAAAGGCTTTAAAATCCAATCCCGCCGGTTTGCTTGATGACCCATTCTTGAGTGATAACACCGTATTTGGAGGCGAAACACCGGTTGATTTGGCACTGGATCATGACAAATACTTGTATGAGGATTAATTGTGATTTATATTGATACCGGCGCCTTCCTGGCCCGCCATCTCTCAAGAGATCAGTATCACGGTCAAGCGAATTCTTTCTGGAAATCGATTCAAAAAAAAGGGGAGGCTTGTATAACCAGTAATTTTGTATTGGATGAAACATTCACATTGCTGGGTCGTCGTGCTGGATATGACTTTGCAGCTCAAAGAGCAAGAAATATCTACGCTTCTGAATTACTTACAATTCTTCGTCCTGATAAAAATGATGAATTGAAAGCAATGGATTTTTTTGAAAAATACGCAGACCATCGCCTAAGCTTCACAGATTGCATCTCATTCGTTCTCATGCAAAGTAAAAAGATTAAAAGAGTATTCACCTTTGATCACCATTTTCAAATAATAGGTTTCCAAATATATCCCAAAAAGGTCTCAATCCATTAAGCCTGTGAGTATGCGGTGTGGTCAGATGTAAATGCTTAACAAGCTTCAACTCGGACGGCCTAAAGGCCGCCGGTTAAGCTGCCCGCTATGTTCTCCATTTCACAGTTGACAAGGCGTACGTTATGCCGTACCATTGAAGAAATGGATAAATTAGCATTTATTGGAGGTCCATAATGCCAACCTTAACAGCTACTGAAGCAAGATCCAAGCTTTATCGACTAATTGACGAAGCAGCTTCGTCGCACGAACCAATTATCATCTCAGGTAAGCGAGGCAGTGCAGTGCTTATATCAGAGGCTGATTGGCGTTCCATACAGGAAAGCCTCTATCTGCTCAATATTCCTGGCATGCGAGAATCAATTCGGGAAGGATTAGCCACCCCAATCGAGGAATGCACTGAGGAACTTGATTGGTAATGTGGCGAGTCGTATTCACCAAACAAGCTCAAAAAGACGCCAAAAAATTATCTGCTGCCGGCTTGCGATCAAAAGCTGAAAAATTGCTGGACATCTTGCGTGATAATCCTTATCAGATACCTCCACCTTTTGAAAAGCTAATAGGCGATTTATCGGGAGCCTATTCTCGGCGTATAAATATACAACACCGAATAGTTTACCAAATTCTTGATGATGAAAAAATAGTCAAAGTTATCCGAATGTGGAGCCATTATGAATAGCTTGGCATATCGAGATAGAGAGGGGCCTCAAAATCTATAGGGGAAAAAATTAGAATTAGGGTCGCATCTTAAATATTAAATATCGAAGAAAGCGAAGGCAGTGAGTGAGCAATAAATGATTATTTCTGTTTCTTCATCTCTTCCCATTCAAAATTCGATGTTGGACGTTCGATGTTCGCGTGTTCATCTTTTTTCAGTTGCTCTTCCACAGTCCGCTGGCGTAAAAATAATTTAGCGCTTATCGCCCACCCACCCGCATTTCCTCAAGTTCCTGCCAGCGAAGGTATGCCGTCTCGATGTCATTTTCCACGCGATCAAGATTCGCTTTCACCCGGGCAATCTCCTCTTTTCCTTTTTTGTAAAACAAGGGATCGGACATGGCCTCAAACAGCTCTTTTTGCCTGGATTCCAGGGTGTCGATCTTTTGGGGCAGCTCATTAAGTTCCCGCTTTTGCATATATCCCAGCTTCGCCGGTTTATGGGGCATGGGTTTTGGTCGGATCTTTTTGCCTTCATTTTTTTTTTGGGGTGAAGGCGGTTCTTTTTTTTCCGGTTTTTGGACCAGCCAGTCATCGTACCCGCCGGCATATTCGATCACGCGCGCGTCTCCTTCAAAGACCATGGTGCTTGTGACCACATTGTTTAAAAAGGTGCGGTCATGGCTGACCAGCAAAATCGTGCCCTGGTAATCGACAAGAAGCTCTTCTAAAAGTTCAAGGGTTTCCGCGTCAAGATCGTTGGTGGGTTCGTCCAGTACAAGCACATTGGCAGGTTTGGCAAAAAGTTTTGCCAGCATCAGTCTGTTCTTTTCACCGCCTGAAAGAACATAAACCGGCGTGCGGCATCTATCCGGTGAGAAGAGAAAATCATGCAAGTGGCTGATCACATGGCGTTTCTGGCCATTAAAAATAATGAAATTGTTGCCTTCGGCGATATTTTCCTGAACGGTCTTTCGCTCATCCAACTGTCCCCGGAGTTGGTCAAAATAGGCCACCTGGAGATGGGTGCCGTGGCGGACACTTCCTGCTTCCGGGCTCATTTCCTTTAAAAGGATCCTCAGCAGGGTCGTCTTGCCCACACCGTTGGGACCGATGATGCCCACCTTGTCCCCACGCATGATAACCGTGGAAAGATCACGGACGATGGGGGTTT
>JAFDCA010000228.1 GCA_019313025.1 Deltaproteobacteria bacterium | reverse complement strand
TTTTCTTTTGTTTTTTATGTTCCTTTACCATGCGTCAACCTCCTTGGCGGTTTTCCATTACCGTATTATATATTATCTATTTAGTAATTCAAGAATAAAATTAAAAAGAAATCTTGACAACAATATTTTGTGGATTATTTTTTTTTTTTTATTTTGCATCTTTTTAGAAAGGGAAATGATTAACTTAAATTTTGTTTTATAACAATTAGAATCAACCCAGAAAGGAGGATGGTATCATGCTTTACAGAAGACTATTCGATTTTCCGACCCGGGGGTTTAGAAGTCCTTTAAGAGAGCTGGATCATTTGCGAAGACAGATAGAGCAATGGGATGATGCTCTGTCAGGAAGAACTTTTACAATGCCTGCTGCCGGCGTATTTCCCTTAACCAATGTGACTGAAGATAATCATAATTATTATGTTCGTGCGGAATTGCCCGGAATAAAGTCAGACGAGTTGGATATTCAGGTTACAGCAAAAGGCATTTCTATTTCAGGAGAAAGAAAAATTCCACTGGAAGGCGACAACGTTAAATACCACAGAAGGGAAAGAGAAGCGGGAAAATTCTCAAGATCAATTAATCTGCCTGACGATATTGACACCGATAAAGTGGATGCCAAGCTAGAGAGCGGTATCTTGACGATGATCATACCTAAGGCCGAAAAATCCAAACCCAGACAGATTACAGTTAAATAAGTTTCTAAGGGATTCTACAGGAAGGAGGGATTACCATGACGGACAGTGAAGCCAAAGAAATTCAGGTAAAACCAAAACAAGAAGTAACGTCTCCGGCCGAGCAGACCCAGCCGGGAGTGGTTTTTACACCCGGTGTGGATATATTCGAAACCGAACGCGAGCTGACACTTTTAGCCGATTTACCAGGCGTAACAGCAGAAAACCTGACCATTGACCTTCGAGAAAACACATTGACCTTAACCGGAGAAGTTGCACCCTTTGAGACCGCCAATGAGCAAGACATTTTAATTGAATACGAAATAGGGAAATATTATCGACAATTTTCCCTCTCCAATGTAATCGATCAGAGTAAGATTGATGCCAAATTGGAGGATGGTGTTTTACGACTTACCTTGCCGAAGGTGGAAGAGGCTAAACCACGTAAAATCGAAGTTAGAACCTAAAATATTTTTTCTTTAGCCGGAGGTGATGTAAAAAGTAAAACTCTATCCCTCCGGCTTTCCTTTTGAGACCTTTGAAAAACGTTTTTTTGTCCAATCCATACGTTAGCTCAAATTTTCACCAGGCACCGAAATTTGGCCGGTTAATCCTCAATATACTCAATGTATGCCGGCTTGTCCCGGTATTTCAACGGGGCGGTTAAAATTTTCGCTCGTCTTGGTCTTAAACAACATTGAACATTTTTCAAAGGCCTCATTTTAATAACCGAATATTTAGTCTTTAATCTTTGCGATGGTTTTTAGTGTGTCTTATGGAATAGTATGATCCTGTAAATATTTAATAAGTTAATAGGAGGTATGCTGTGCCAAAAGACTATTATGTTGTTCTTGGTATATCCAGACAAGCCAATTTAAACCAGATTAAACGAGCCTACCGAAGAATAGCAAAACAGCTGCATCCGGATTTAACACGGTCTATCAGTAGTGATGAATTTCGTGAGGCCAAAGAGGCTTATGAAACGCTGATTGATGAAAATAAACGTCGAAGATACGATGCCGCACTCAGACAGCCACACCCTATTTCAAAAAGACGCGACGCTCAAAATATCATCCAGAAAAGACGTTCCATCTTCGACGAAATGGATCGGTTAAGGTCCTTTACGGATGAAATTTTTGAGGGATTTTTACCTGGATTTTATATTAAAGAAAGAGGGCGAATTTCTGAAAAAGATTTATATTATGAAATTATACTCTCTTCTGATGAAGCACGACGAGGAGGTCTTTTTCCCATTAAGGTACCCGTTATTGAGCCCTGCCCCCGATGTGGAGCGATGGAAATTTGGGATCCGTTTTTCTGTCCGGATTGTTTGGGGCATGGTTATATTCATACCTATGGAGAATTTTCTTTAAGCATTCCGCATCACACCAAACATGGTGCTCAACAACGTATTTCAATGGAAGATATTGGTTTTAAATATAGCTACTTAAATATTGTTGTATATGTTGATCCATACTCGGATGAGTTTGACTGGTAGTTCGTTCGTTACAGATACGTCAACCAAAAATAGTTGATGCGTATTTTTGTTGACGATGACCCCAATTGTCACGCTAAATTGAGGCGGAACGATGTTGAACCTCGTTAACAACCCAATTTAGAAATTTCGGGTTGCCGTCGGAAACCGTCAGACTCACAATACAGGGGCACTCATAGCTATGCAGCGCTTTTACTTTTTCAATGAGACCGGACACACACGCCTTCGTTGTTTTGGCAATTAAGATGGTTTCCTTGTCATCCATGAGTTTTCCATCCCACATGTACATGGAATACATGTTTTCGATAATATTGACGCAGGCGGCCAGTCTGGCATCGATGAGCGCTTTGCCGATCATTACGGCTTCGTCTTTACTCACGGTGGTGATATAAATCAAATGTATTTTCATATTGTTACCTCTATTTAATCATAATTTTTCATACCACGAGCTTGTAGAAGTTCTTAAAGTTTTACACCCGAATATGGCGAATATGATTTTAATTTTTAAAATGGTTTTGGCCCAAAACGCTTAGCTATCGTTGCTGATAATGCGAACCGTGAGCAAGTTCCATATGTTAAATGAATATCAAACGATAACACAGTTTGACAAGAATGATGATAAGAATATTTAAGGGCTTGAAATAATACATTCATATGGGTTAATATAAAATTTACCCTCTTAATGAGTTTAAGTTAAATGAAGATTAATCGAAAAAAAATAAAGTGACGAGACAATATGATAAACGATGTCATCCTTTTACGCCTTTGGTTATAAAACGAAGATTCCGTTATCAGTTGAATCTTTGGTGCCATCGGGATTCGCTTGCTTGGGGGTGTTTTTAGCGAATGACCAGCATCGGATGACCGGTAACCCAAGAAACCAAAAGGAGCCTTGCCATGAAAGATGCCTTGAATCCCTTTAAAATTGCCCAGGAGCAGCTTGACGATGCAGCCCAGAGACTGGGATTGGACCCTGCTATGCACGAATTGTTGCGGTGGCCCATGCAAGAACTAAAGGTCATACTTCCGGTAAAAATGGATGACGGTTCAACAAAAGTTTTCCATGCGTTCAGGGTTGCCTACAATACGGCTCGCGGACCTGCAAAAGGCGGCATTCGGTGGCATCCTGATGAAACCATTGATACGGTACGCGCCCTGGCAGCCTGGATGACCTGGAAAACGTCTGTCGTAGACATCCCCTTGGGAGGTGGCAAGGGTGGTGTTATCTGCAATCCCAAAACACTTTCGGAGACGGAAAAGGAACGCCTCGCCCGTGCCTATATCCGTGCCATCGCCAGAACTCTCGGTGTTACCAAGGATGTTCCGGCACCGGATGTGTACACCACACCTCAGATCATGGCTTGGATGATGGACGAATACGAAACCATTATGGGAGAAAAGCATCCTGGGGTCATTACCGGAAAACCGATACCCATCGGCGGTTCTCAGGGACGGGGCGATGCCACAGCCAGAGGCGGTATTTATGTGACCCGAGAAGCCGCCAACGTCCATAGAATTGATTTAAAAGGTAAAACCATGGCGGTGCAAGGCTTTGGAAATGCCGGTCAGTATGCCGCACTCCTTGGAGAAGAAATCCTCGGGTTGAAACTCGTGGCGGCTTCAGACTCCAAAGGGGGGGTTTACAACCCCAATGGAATGGTTGCGCGAGACCTGGTTGATTTTAAACTGAGTACCGGAACACTGAAGGGGTATTCGGATGCTGATGACATCTCCAATGAAGAATTACTTGAACTTGAGGTTACGGTACTCTTTCCCTCGGCCTTAGAAAATGTCATTACAGAAGAAAACGCCCATAAGATAAAGTGCAAGATCCTGTGTGAATTGGCAAACGGGCCGACAACACCGGGTGCGGACAACATCCTGTATAATGACGGTGTGATCGTACTGCCCGATTTTTTGGCCAATGCCGGGGGTGTGACGGTTTCCTATTTTGAACAGGTACAAAACACTTACAATTATTACTGGGACTTAAAAGAAGTTCACCGGCGGTTAGACGAGAAGATGACCCGTGCTTTCAGGGGCGTTCACGAGATGCACCTTCAAGAAAAAGTCAACATGCGTCAGGCCGCTTATCTGGTGTCGGTGGCCAGGGTGGCCGAGGCGTGTAGACTCAGAGGATGGGTATAGTAGAACCCTATTTATGTAAAAGCATAATTCATGAGATGTCGGGATATTTTTATGTTTAAATCGCTCCACGGATAATGTTTTTTTTCAAACCGTGTAAACTCGTGGTTAAAGTATCGTAAAAAATAACAGATTTCAATATTATAACAATGAGTTCGTCTTAAAACAAACAACTACCATTCATGAAATATTTCAACACGCGTCTGTTATTTCTAACGATTCCTAAACCACTCAAACATTACACGCTTTTAAAAAAAAATATCCATTCCGCTCGCTCTCTCCGAGTTATAGACTTTATGAGTCGGAAGCCGACCTGGAAGTGGAGGCGAAGGCCCTTGGAGCCGGAGGCTGATAGATAGGTTTTTACGAAAGGGGCTTCCCGACCGCTGACCCCTGACGTCTGACCACTTTTAATCAGGAGGTTTATCATTAACGATCAAAAAGAACTGGATCTGGTCAAAACCTACCGCATGTTCTCCAAACTGATGCAATACCCGCGTCTTCTTGATTCGACACGAAGGCTTTTTCTAACGGCAATGACCCAAAGAGGCCTCACCACCGAGGAGGAGATGAAGCAAAAGGCCCTGGAAAAACTTCATGCTGAAGGAAAAGAGCCTAACGAAGAAAATATTCGTGAATATATAGACGTTCTGATTGACCTTTATTTTGCCAGTTTTTTCAGCGAAACTGACATCGAAAATCACATCAATTTGGCTCGAAAAGAAGACCGATTCAAACATTTGAACAGGGTGATTAATAAGGAAGGGGCTACTT
>JAFDCA010000227.1 GCA_019313025.1 Deltaproteobacteria bacterium | reverse complement strand
CTTCAGCTCGGCCTCTTCACCGACAATCAGCATCTTCAGCATACCTTTATGGGCTTTGTCCTTATCCTTTGAACGGCCGTTTCCCAGGTGGCAATCTCGACATTCGGCGGTGGTGTGTTTGCTTTGTTCGGCCACCATTTTAGGGGTAACATAAAATTCAGATTTGCCGAATTCTGAAAGTTTTTTACGGTCTGAGTGGCATTGAACGCATTCGGCTGAACTCTGATTCCAGGCATAATAACCGGAAAACGAAATAATGATCCCAGCCTGTAAAATAAGAATCAGGACAACCTTTTTGTTTAAGTAGGAGCTTATGGTGCCGGGTTTTTTTAGAAACATTTTTACAAACAAGCATATTATAGAAAGGTCTCGTATAAATCCTCTATCAACCGCCACCTTGTCGTTTTATACCTGTTGAAAATTGTGGAGGCCATTCTTCGTAACGTATGGCGCATCTTCATGTCAAGGCCGAAAATAAGCCAATATTGCTGAAACTGTTTTTATATTCAGACGGTTTAGCGGACTTTTTGCCGGTTACATTTAGACTATTGGTGACAATGTATTTATACAGATAAAATGATGAAATTCGAATGTTGATGGTTTAAAAACAACCCTTAATGAATCATCCGTCGAATCTTTTTTTAGATTCCATTTTGGAATATATGACAGAAATTAGGGGCCAGACGGTGACTATTTTTTTGAAAATCATGCCAATCTCTAAGATCGGTTGATTTTTTTTTTAACATTTAGTGTTTCTTTCAGGGGACGCTAGGAACACATTTTTTTTCTATTGTCGACTGATTTAATGCCTGAAATGATCTGATACTTCAAAGCGTTTTGATATCATCGATCAGAAAAACATCTTTGCGGTGGTTTGAACGTTATAGCGCAAGAATGTAATAAATTATGCATAGTAAGCAAATATGATGGTATAAAAAATGCATAGGTTTTTCAAGAACTGAATCTCGCACTGAAACAGCGAGTTCTGTTGAGTTTTCGACTGCAAACCCGATTCAAAAAGGCGAGTATAAACTTTTCCATATAGCGCAGTGAGATCCAGTTAACAAGATCGCACCCAAAAAGCTATACATTCTTTCCCGATATAACGAACAGAGCAATCTAAGGAGGTTTTCCCATTGGAAAAAACAAGTTTACGGAGTCAAATCTGGAGTGAAATCAAAAGAGGTTATGATTTCATTTTCATAAAGGATATGCCCCTTTGGACAGCCGGCATCGGACTGGGTATACTGGCCATACTGATTTTTCTATGGCGGTATCCTTGGGGAATCTCCTCGGGTTATGGCAATTGGGGTGAACAATTGTATTACTATTTGGGTTTGGGAAAATTGGCCGGACTTAAAGAAGCACCCCTAACCCCGTGGATCCATCCGGTTTCGATCATGAATTTGGGGATGATTTTCGGGAGTATGGGGGCGGCTATGATGAAAGGGCAGTTTACGACCTACCGTGCACCCGGCCGTGAGTATGTCAAAGGATTTATCGGCGGTGCCCTAATGGGAATCGGCTCTTCTTTTGCCAATGGCTGTATTGAGGGCGGATTTTACACCGCTGTGGGCGTCTATTCCTTAGGTGGTTTTATGATGATGATCGGTCTTGCCCTGGGATCAATTCTGGGGGTTAAATATCTGATTTGGGAAATGCTGAACTGGCCGGTGAAAATACCCACTCAAAAACCGGCGGAAAATAAAAAACCCCCGCTGATAAACTGGAGCAAGGTCTATCCTTACATTGGCGGCGCGATTTATATCTCGATCTGTCTTTCCTTTTATGTATATTCGGCGTTTGATAAAACGGTGCTGGGGGGTATGGCTTTTTTCGGACTTTGGATCGGATTTTTCATGCAGCGGTCACGCTTTTGCCTGCAGCGCACCTTTCGCAACCCTTTTATGACCGGTGATTATGAAATGGTCAAGGCGGTGATATTGAGCCTGATTATTTACAGTGCAGGGTCGGCTGTGATAAAATGGGGGTTCTTCCAACCGGATACCCATGGGATTGACCACCGTTTCTGGATGGGCAGCCTGGTGGGCGGCTTTATATTCGGTCTCGGAATGGTCGTCGCCGGTGCCTGCGCCAGTTCCGGTCTGTGGCGGGCCGGCGAAGGTAATACCAAAATATGGCTGGCCATTGTCGGGTTTATTACGGTGTATCCATGGTTTAAATACAAAGTAGCCAATACCGCTCTGGGGCCTTTTTTAGGAAAGGGGATTTACGTGGTTGACATTTTTACTTGGACCTGGACGCCGGTTTTTTATTTGGCTTTTTTTCTTGTTTGGTATTTACTGGCCGTGTATAATTCAAAAACGGAAAAATTCGTTATTTCATTTTAAAGGAGTGAAAATATGAGTGATTTAGAAAACATCAAGTCGGACCTTCTGGTGGATTGCCGCGGTTTGAGCTGCCCAATGCCAATTTTGAGGCTCAAAAAAGAATTAAAGAATTTGAAGACAGGTCAAATTATCGAAATATGGAGCACGGATCCGGGCTCTAAAAAAGACATGCCGGATTTTGCCAAAAAACAAGGCGAAGAATTTTTGGGCTATGTCGATGAAGAGGGGTATACGAAATACCTGATCAAAAAAGGAGGATAAGTTGGAAAAAGTCGATAAAGTCGCGGTACTTATCAAAGATGTTGGTCAGCAGTATGAAGGGCTTAGAACCAGCCTCGGTTTATTGCTTGAAGCGGCTTCGGTTCAAATGTATGTCCTGAATCATGAAATTGAAAATATGGACGAAGCCTACCAAGAAAACATGGAGTTTATCGATGAGATGGAAGGAGAACGATATTCCAATCATCCTGCCAATGTTGAAAAATACGGCTTTAAACCGGTAACTGACGAGGAATTGTTGATCAAACTCAAAGAGGTTGACCTTATCATTCCGTTTTAGGGGACGATTCATGAGGAAAGTATTAAATATCGTACGGTCAGCACCCGATGATTTGGAACAGACGTTGATAGACGCTTTTTCCCGAGGTGAAGGAGACAAGGTCATCCCCCTTTATGAAGGGGATGTGAACTGGTCCTTTCTTGTGGATGAGATTTTTTCACATGACCAAATCATCTGCTGGTGGTAATAAGTTTTCATCCAGAAATGGCCCTTTTCCGCAGTCCTCCGGAGGCGGACAAGTCTCTGCGCTTGCTTTGTGAAATGCAGAGCCTATTTCTACGGGATCAATCTGCGGAATTACTTGTCCTGTCCGAAGGAGCGGGATACACAGCTCCTTGATTTCTCCCGCTCAAAGTCCGGGATCTTCGACTTGATCTCGCGAAAAATTGCTAATTTCTGTATTGGAAACTTAATTTGTGATCCAATAAACATTTATTATCTATATCAAGCAAAGGGACAAAAGTTATGGGTGATCGATTAGGGATTCTGGTCAGTTCGAACAAACATCTTGATTATGTTATTGCGCTAACCACCGCTGCGCATCAAAAAGGCAAGCACGTCCAGATATTTTTTACCGGACAAGGCGTCTTGCTTACACAAAAGCCTGAGTTTGGGCAACTGGTGGGGAAAGCCAAATTGTCGGTTTGTGACGTAAGCTTCCGTGCCAACGGTCTTGAAGGGGATGTGCCCGGCGTCGGGTTCAAAGATTTTGCTACCCAGGCAAGGAACGCCGAGATGATTAAAGAATGTGACCGGTATCTGGTTTTTTGAATAAACTACTCAGACATTTTAAATAGAACATCATCGATGATCTTAAAAACAAAAGGGGAGAAATATGAATAGAAAGTGGATCTTCATATTTATTACACTGATATTATCATTGTGTCTTTTCGGTTTGGGCATTGCAGCCGAAAAGAAAGCAAATAGCCGTAAGGGAAAACTCCTTTTTCGAAAAAATTGCCGTGCGTGTCATGATGGCGGTAAAGCACAAGAGCTGGGTCCTTTTCAGAAAAAAATGAAAGAGTGGGATAGTATATTTGAGAAAGACAATTATAAGCAATATGCGTGTAACGCCGAGTGGGAAAAGCTCTCCGAACAGGATCTGCTTGATATATTGGCATACTTACGTGCCGGTGCCGCGGATTCAAAGGTTCCTCGCGGATGCGGCTAAGAGTGACACTGGCTTCCAAATAAATATTTTAATATAAAATTATATCGTATTTTTTAGATCAGAGATTGACAAGCGCCCAATTTTAGTTGCCTTAAATTGGGCGCTTTTGGTTTGTAAGAACTGACTAACCCTTGAATTATAGCAGTTGCCAAAAATATGTTCCGATTGAATGAATAACGGTCACGATTTACCGTAAGCCGCCGGATGATTTCGTTGAGGTCGGGAAGCTGTCT
>JAFDCA010000226.1 GCA_019313025.1 Deltaproteobacteria bacterium | reverse complement strand
CTCTAATTTGCTCACACAGCTTCCCGACCTCAACGAAATCATCCGGCGGCTTACGGCAAATCGTGACCGTTATTCATTCAATCGGAACATATTTATGACAACCGGTATAGCCTTAACGACTGGGTGCTTCAATAAGTGAGAGAAATAGAAAAAAATAATAATTATAGGTAGATAAAAACTGCTGACACCGCTAATGAGAACATCAGATTAAACCCTGCCGGTTTTAATAAGAGCCCGCTTATAAACACGATAAAAAGCCTCATAGTCGGCGATTCCGCGCCTAAGGATTTTTTCTATTTCATCGATGTTTTTCAGATTGACAATGAGGTTGACGCTCTTGTTAAAAGCCGCCATATTATCCATGGTACGGTAACGGTTCGTAACAAGGGTTACAAAAATGCTTCGCCGAATGGACATGTTGAGGCGGTCCAGATATTTGAGGACAGGGTTCATATCCGGATTCTGGGTGCCGAACCGCTCGTTTAGCACCACCATGTCAAAAATATGAAATCGCATTTGCTTGAGAGCATCTTTGGGCAATTTGGGGGTGGTTATATGATAGTCCATATTATACAACCCCGTTTTAATTTTCGATTGCAAGGCGGTGTCGGGTTCACACAAAAGGGCTGTTTTCACACCCTCTTCCACAAAGTCAAATGGTTTATCCGAAGCATCGTAGGCATCAGAGTCAACTTCGTCAATAAGGGTTTTTTCCTTTTCTGGTTTGAATTTTTCTAATGATACCGAAGCTTTATCTGATGAAGGGCCTGTGTTGGAACGTGCATCGACCACAACTTTGGTATTACACTGCGGACAGGTCAGAGAAAACATTTGTCCTTTAGGAACCTTTTCATCCGGTATTTTAAACTTGCTTTGACAGTTTTCGCATGAAATGTTCATCAATTTTTGCCTTTATCGGGACGTTACAGATAACATACGTCAAAATTCGATTAACGTGAGGTCTTGCCGTAATCGTGATCAACTTCCAAATGCTCTATGTCTGTTGTGGCTTCTCCTCGAACAGATTTGATGGTGTCAATTCCTCGTCCCAGCACATCCTTTCGAGATGCATAAGCCATGGCGGTTTCTTGGGTAATGAGGCCTTTTTCATACAGACTCAAAATATAATCGTCAAAGGTTACCATGCCAAACGCTTTGCCGGCCTGGATGATATCATAAAATGTTTTACCCTCTGATTCTCCGTGCAAAATTGAGTCCTTTACACGAAGATTGGTACGCAAAATTTCAAAAGCGGCCACTCGTCCGCCACCCACTTTGGGAAGCAGCCTCTGGCACACGATCCATCGGATTGAATCGGCGATCCGCGTACGTATTTGATTTTCTTCCTCTGTGGGGAACATGCCGAGGATTCTGTTGATCGTCTGTCCGGCATCATGGGTATGCAACGTACTTAATACCAGATGGCCGGTTTCAGCCGCACTCAAACCGATCTCCAGTGATTCCCTGTCGCGCATTTCACCCACCAGGATCACCTTGGGCGCCTGTCGAAGGGCAGCTCTTAAGCCGGTGGAAAAAGCGTCGAAATCCTCCCCCAATTCCCGTTGGTTAAACGTTGCTTTTTTATGTGGGTGATCATATTCCACAGGGTCTTCAAGGGTGACGATATGAACCGATCTAACATCATTAATTTCATTGAGGATGGCGGCCAGCGACGTCGATTTTCCGCTGCCGGTGGCACCTGTAATTAGGATAAATCCGTTTTTTTCTTCAGCCATTTGCAAAAAGGCGTCAGGAAGCCCCAGTTCTTGGCAGGTTGGGATTTTGGGGGAAAGTCGACGCAGTACGACAGAATAATTCCCCCGTTGGGAAAAGATATTGACCCTAAAGCGTGCTTTTCCGGGAAGTTCATAGGATGAATCGCACGATCCCTCAAGTAAAAGCGTTTCGGTGAGCCTGCGACTCTGATTGATCAGGTTGAGAGCAAAAATTTCAGCCTGAAAAGGGGTGATTTCATCAAACTTAGGCTCAAGATCCACAACGGCAAGAACGCCTGAAGTCTCGACCTGAAATGATTTTCCAACGGTAATATTCAGATCGGAAACATTGTCATAGGAATCCAGCATTCTTGCAAGTATATGATCAATTTCCTGTTTTTTCAAAATATAACCTCATGATCTATTAAGCCTCGGTAAAGTCGGCCGGCGGATTTTTTATAAAATTTCTGAACTTTGCCTTGTCATTGGCTTTGAGATAGGCATCATCGGCACTTATCCACCCTTTTTCATACAAATCCATTATGGCATCATCCAAAAGCTGCATGCCGTATTTTTTTCCTGTTTGAATGACGGAAGGAATTTGATGTGTTTTTCCTTCGCGGATAAGATTTCGGGCTGCCGGTGTTGCGATCAATATTTCCAAGGCAACACAAAGGGCTTTTTTATCAACTCTTTTAAACAAAACCTGTGAAATAACCGCCCGAATTCCATCAGATAAGGTTGAACGGATTTGTGCTTGTTCGGTTGCGGGAAAAACTTCGATGATACGATCAATGGTCTTCGGTGCACTCATGGTATGCAACGTACCAAAAACAAGATGTCCGGTAGATGCCGCCTCTATGGCCAGGGATATGGTTTCAAGGTCCCGCATTTCCCCCACCAGAATGATATCCGGATCCTCTCTCAAGGCGCCCCTTAGTGCCGCACTAAAGGACTTGGTATGAATTCCTACCTCACGATGGTTTATGATACACCCTTGGCTTTGATGAACAAATT
This sequence comes from Deltaproteobacteria bacterium, assembly GCA_019313025.1. The sequence continues at coordinate 75 of JAFDCA010000226.1, read as the reverse complement.
CGATGGGATCCTCGATGGTGATGATGTGGTCTTTTCGGGTCCGGTTGGCAACATCGACGATGGCAGCCAATGTCG
>JAFDCA010000225.1 GCA_019313025.1 Deltaproteobacteria bacterium | reverse complement strand
TGAGTTATGAATATAGTTGTGACTGGTGATATCGGCCCAGTCGAATGTCGCCCAGTATGGTACGGCATCCACCCTCATGGCACCATTGGGCCGCGTGGCCGGAGCACCGGTAGCATCGATAATCTGGTTGCCCGACGAAATACCAAATTTCGCGACGTTTCCTTCCCAGAAATTACCTCAACTGGGCTTAAAAAAGGCCATATAAATTTTGTCTCCGCTGATGGTGTTTGCAGCAGGCACAACCGGCGCCATAAATGAACAGGTCCTCATATGGATATCGCTTCCTGGAACTTTCGCCGCATCTTGCTCCGGTGCAGCGTTATAGGGCATCTCATGGGTGATCGCCGAAAAAACACAGGTATAATCAGCAAAAACCTGATATTCCATAAAAACCAGGCAAAATATAACAAATAGTGTTTTTAGTCCGCAATGTCCTGTTTTTCTCATAACAATTCCTCTGTTTAGGTCAAAAACCAATACGGAAGAACCCAACCACAATATTTTTGGCGGTTTCGTTAGTACTATATCCGTTGCATACCATCCGATACTGATGGGCTTTGAACTTACCCACCGAAAATCCTGATCCTCTGGGAGGCAATAAGGGACTATCGTATTCAACTTGTCCATTAAAAGATTGGGTCGCATTCATCGACAGCGCTTCGGGTAGACCGGCAGTAATTCCAACATAAGGAGTTCCATTGTTTGGGAAATAATGAGGAGTACCCGCTGTGACATTGTCGGGGCCATACAAATCGGGGCTCCATGCCACATAGGCTGTTGCAGATTCAGCCGCGTAAAACGCCTGTTTATGTCGCAGCATATTTCCTGCGATCTGAGTGTCAATGCTTCATGAAGTTAAGACTGCAATGCCCATAACTGTCAGCAACACCAGCAAAACTAAGGCTAAAATCATGACAGAACCTTTATCATTGTCGAACTGATATTTTTGTTTCATAAGATTTTCCCTTACTCCGATTGGTACGAAACCGCTAATTTCTACTAAACATTTGGTTTAAGAATATTAATATCCGCTCTTTTACCTTGGCCGGTAACCGTTACCGTAATGTTCTTGGTGTTTTTAATCGGATGGTTGTCAATTACAGTCCATGAAATGGTATAATCCCCTAATCGTTCCTGATGCGGATTACCGGCAGAATCCAGTAAGGGATGAGAGTACGGAAGCGCTGACAGTTCTTCAATCTTATCCGTTCCCCATGTGCTGAGATTGGCAAGTTTGCCGGCGGTGGCATTCATCCTGATGGCCAGAGCCTGCATACCTGCCACCGCAAGCAATCCTAGTGCAAAAATTGTAAGTGCGATGAGGGCTTCTATAAGCGTATAGCCGTCTTCTTTGTTCAATGTTCTCATTTATGTATGCGTTCTTCAATTTCAGATATTATCCTAAAAACCTAAATTTCGGCATCTAATCCAAACGGTTAAACGTCTGCGGCTGAAATTGTCATTCTGCGGCTCTAAAATCTGCCATCCACGTTGGTTAAAATAAGCGTTATTATTTTTGGAAGCCAGCGTCATTCGGTCTGTCCGGGCCACAAGAGTTACCTCCACCGATCTGATTTGATCCAGACTTTTTTCAGGAACATTGCTGCCTCCCGGATTCAGCACATTGGGGGGTGAAGATCCATCCAGATAAACAAAATCAAGGGCATCGATGTTCTGAACGACCATCTGATTCCCGCCCCCGGTATTTTTCACAAGATTGTTGGCTTTCAAACAATAGGTTATGTTTTCATTCGCATCGTCCGTATCCCCGTCCGAGTCACTGCCCTCAAGATCCCCTTTGACATCTTCGGTAAAATTGATAGACGTTGCACTGGCTTTTAAGATCCTTGCATTGGCATTACCGGTGGGGTCGCACCCGGCCATCCGAATTTCTCTTTCCATGTAAAACAACGCAATTCTGAGATTCTGATTCATAGTGGCGATTTCTTCCTGAATCACATACGATTTATGCTGGTTTAAAAACGTCGAATAAATTGCCCCCAGGGCAAAAAGAGTTATAACCATGGCAACCAAAAGTTCTACAATGGTAAATCCTGAATTTGGATACCTGATATTCATTTTTAACTTCATCTCCATCATGTCACTTTGATTCATTTTTAGATGCGATTCGGCTCTTTCTGATCCGGATCTGTTCGATTCCACATGTTGCAATTTCTATTGGCCTGATGCCGCTATTCTAACGGCAGTGGGTTTCAACGCAGGTATAAAAAATTTTGCAAATTATGTTCCAAAAACATGTTGTTTTGGAAAGAGTTTAAAGACACTTTAATTTCTCAAAACAGATCATCAATCATAAAAATTTGTTTTAATTAATAATAGTTGATGTATTATAACGCTGATTGGTTATTAAAATGTAAATTTTAAATGTAAAACGCTGGCGTGCAGTATGGTTTTTAGGCGGATAACTTTTTGGAATTGACCTGCATGTGCACCGGAAAATGTGCATTAATGCACATTTTCCGGTGCACATGCAGGTCAATTCCAAAAAGTTATCCGC
>JAFDCA010000224.1 GCA_019313025.1 Deltaproteobacteria bacterium | reverse complement strand
CCAAAAGGTCCTGGATCGGTCGCTCTTCCATCCGTTTTATCCCGTAAAGTGTATAACATCCCTGCCCCAGAGATGCCACGGCGGTTAAAAGACGCATTGATGTCCCGGAATTTCCAAGATACACCCAATCGTGACAAGGTTTCAATCTCCCCCTTTCCCCGTAAACAACAAACCGGTCATCCCAGATTTCGATGGTAATCCCCATTTGTTTCAATGCACCCAGAGTAAGGAGCGTATCTTCGATCTTGAGACCGTTTTTGATATTACAAACCCCATCGGAAAGGGCTGCGGCAATAAGAATTCTATGCGTGTAACTCTTTGAGCCTGGAACAACGACATCACTATCGTATATCTTCTGTGTTTTTATCTCAATCATGGGACTATGATCCGTTATTAAACTATCTTCAAGCGTGATTAAATTTTCTGCTGGAAACTGTTTGAGTGGATTAAAAATCGTTATAAAAGAACCATATTCGTTTTGATTTTAAGATGAAAATAGCAATTAAAACAAACCCTTTTATTCATAGTCTGGGCAGGTTCTTTCATTACGAGATTTTATCCACGAATTTTTCCAGAAAAAATTTAACTATACTTGAGGCGGAATTATGTTCCACAGATTTAAAAGGTTACTCTACATTTGATTATTAGTCGTCCTCTACGAGGGCATTTAATACCGCCTTTTTCATGACTTCCACAGGCGCTTTCATTCCAGTCCACAATTCAAATTGAAAGGCCCCTTGATATACAAACATCGAAACGCCGTCTATTGTTAGGCAACCGATGCTTTCAGCTGTTTTCAAAAGACGGGTCTTTAACGGATTGTAGACGATGTCCATAACCACCATGGTTTTATCCAAATCCTGTTTCCTAACCGGCATGGCATCAATACCTGGAAACATCCCCACCGGTGTTGTGTTGATCAGGATGTGACATGCGGTTGTATTCAACTTTGATATCGGTTTAAAATCGGCTCCCAGATCTTTTGCCAGTTTCTCGCCTTTGGCCGGCGTACGGTTTACAACCGTCACTCGTCCACCCTCGGAAATAATTGCGAATCCAATGGCTCGCGCAGCACCGCCGGCCCCGAGAATAGCCACATTTTTATCTTTAATCGTCGTCCTTTCCAAAAGAGCTTTGACCGCACCGAGACCGTCTGAGTTGTATCCGGTTAAAACATCTTGACGGTTAATGATAGTATTCACGGCCCCGATTTTTTTCGCCGTATCATCCACTTCGTCTATAAAATCCATAACGGCAACCTTATGAGGAATCGTAATGCTGGCCCCTTTAATGCCAAGAGTTTTTATTGCGATAACGGCCTTGCCGATATCTTTTACCCGAAAAGCCAAATAGGCACCGTTGTAGCCCAGCTCTGAAAAGGCAGCATTGTGCATCAGCGGCCCTAAACTATGGGATACGGGATCTCCAAGTACCGCAAAAAGAATCGTGTCAGAATTTATTCTCACTTCCTATTTTTCCGTGATAGATTCTTCTATCTTTATGCCAAAATGTCTGCCACCCTCTTCCATGGCCACCAGAATCTTGTCCCCGGGTGATAAGTTCACCACCGACACCGCCTTGCCTTCAGGATCGGTCAGTCGGATGGTTTCCGCATTTTGAACAATGGTTGTCATCTCTCGATCACCGACAACAGCCTTCACGAGCATTAGGGGACGTTTCTCAATCTTCAACCGCCCTACAATTCCGATGGTAGTATCTCCCTTAAAATCTACGATCAGTACCGGATCTCCGGCTGAAAGCTCGGAAAGGTACTTTGTTTTCCCCCCTGGGACCCTGGTGTATGAGTGCACCGGTCCGGCATTAACCCGAAACGGTCGTGGGGAAACATATGGATTTGATATGCTTTCAGAATGAATTAAAAAAAGCGCATGACTGCTGTTTCCCACCAATATTCCCTGCCCCATGCCCATGGATGTACATGTGTCCACACAGACCCTGTCTCCCATCCCCACGGATTTGACTTTGGTGACTTCTGCGACCTGAAGCGCGATTTTATCCCCTATTGAACGAAACCACGAAAGCACTTTCTTGAGTTCAATGACATCGTCTGGATGATAAACAACATGTTTCACGCCTTTTTCAAGAATACCGAAAGCGGTCTCCATCTCTTCAAGGTTCCGCACCTGGGCGATAACATCCGCACCTTTTGCAATGAGATTCTCAAGGGGAATAATTGTCCAGTCACTGCATTGAAGAATGACCTGTTTCTTATGACTGAGTTTCACAATTTCATCCTCATCCTCACCACTTTTTATGGTAAAAATGACAACATCCTTACCAAGCTTTAAATCACCGTCTTCAGAAATGGTCTGAATCCTTCCCAAAGCTTTCACCTTTTCGGAAAATCCTTTTGGAAGCATGATACCGTCTGCGCCGCCTTCCAGTGAGGTGGTCACGATTTTCTTGTCCCAAGGATCCACCTTTACCCATATCTTTCGCATCTCATTAGTTCCTTCTAGCCTAAAATCCCCAAGGCATCTTCCACACTGCTGCCGTCGTGAACAATGGACGAGATAGCCTTTACCATGCGTGTGGGATCTTTATGCTGAAATACATTCCTGCCAATGGAAGCTCCGGCCCCTCCTGCTTCGATGGATCCCTTTACCATTTCGAGTATCTCGCGGTCTGAATCCATCTTAGGTCCGCCGGCAATGACCACCGGAATCGAACACCCCGACACCACTTCTTTAAACGTTTCCGCAGAACCGGTGTAGGAAACTTTAACAATGTCCGCACCCATCTCGTTGCCGACACGCGCAGCATGTTTTACAGCATCGACATCATATTCATCCTTAATCTTCTCTCCTCTTGGATAAACCATGGCAAGCAGGGGAAGACCCCAGGTTCGGGCTTCGTTGCTGACTCGACCAAAATCGCGCAGCATCTCCTTTTCCTGTCCGTTTCCGAGATTGACGTGGATGGATACCGCATCAGCACCGAGCTTGATCGCCTCTTCAACGGTGCAAACAAGGGTTTTCACGTTGGGATACGGTGAAAGACTTGTGGAAGCAGACAGATGAATGATCAAACCGATGTCTTTGCCTTCTCCGCGGTACCCTTCACCCACAAGCCCTTTGTGCTCCACGATGGCATTTGCACCCCCTTCCGCGACTTTCTGGATGGCATCCTTCATATCCTTTAGTCCGTCGATGGGCCCCAAAGAAATACCGTGGTCCATTGGAACAATGACTGTTTTGCGGGTGTTTCGATTGACGATTCGTTCCATACGGATTCGTTTACCTAAGTACGTCATGTTACATGCCTCCTTTTTAGATATAGAACCGGTTTTAACACTCTTGAGGAAGTTATGGATTATAAATATTTGTATACCACTATTGCTAAATTCAATGTTCTTTTACGCTTTAGCAGTTGCCAAAAATATATTCCGATTGAATGAATAACGGTCACAATTTGCCGTAAGCCGCCGGATGAAACAAAAATGTTATTCTGACAATAGCTATAAATTAATTGCAAAATTCGGGTTAAATTAAAAAGGGCCGTGAGTTTTTCCCACGGCCCTTTAAATGAAAAACCGTGGGATGTTCCGTCTACCCACGGTTTTTTCGCTTTGCAAGTTGTTCTTGTATCAGCGCACCCCAGGAAGACCGCTGGTAAAAAAATACCAAAAATAAAAATAATAACTGCCTGATGTTTTATGCACTCCTAATTTCCCTTATTTATTAAAATTTTTGTAACCCATATCTTATCGAATTTTTCGTGTCAAGACTTTTTTACCCCGAATTTTGCACGCGTTGGTGGCTTTTATATGCAAGATTCAGGT
>JAFDCA010000223.1 GCA_019313025.1 Deltaproteobacteria bacterium | reverse complement strand
TGCCTGCCATATCGATGAGAAATACACACCGTACGCCATTATCAATGAGGTCCTGGTTTAAAATGTCTTCAATGCCATCAAGCTGTTCTTGACCCAGCGTATATGACAATTGCCTGTCTCCTAAAAATGTTAATATTAATGAAATCTTATATTGTTATTAATTTCGGTGACTTTAAGTAAAACTTTAATCTTTTTTTAAAATATGATGCGGACGGAGCGGATCACTTGGGTCTGAACTGGGATGGTGAAAACATGGTGAATCTGCTTTTACAATGTAATCCCGTTTTTGTTCCTCATAAAATAGCGCCAAAACGCTGATTTAACGGAATAAAAATAGGGTGAAAAATAAGAGCCGGGTTTTACATGAATTTAATCATCCAGATATGGATTGTGATTTTAAAGAACCGGTCTTATACTTCTTAAATTACTAAATATATGGTATTTTAGCAAGTTAATTCTTCATGTTCCGACGTGGATTCAGCAGTTGGCAAGGATACCAAGCAGGTGATGGAATTTGCTGATTAATCCGTATTATCGTGCTCAACAGCGTCTGCAAAATCCATCTGGATCAGAAGGTCCGAACCGCTGTTAACCGAAATTTTTGCATTCGGGTATCGTTTCTTAAATACATGGACCATGGCGGCATTTTCACGCAGGACCGATGCGCTAAAACTGGTGTAATGATTTTCTTTCGCTATCCTTTCAAGTATCTCGATAAGATAAGTTGCTATCCCCATCCCCTGAAAATCCTCGCGGACGACAAAGGCAACTTCAGCACGGTTATCGTCATCTGCTACATAGGAACCGATGGCCATAATTTCCTTATGTCCGCCTTTTTGAACACGTCCAATAATGGACATATTTCTATGATAATCCACGCTTGACCATTGTTTCTGAACGACTTCATGGGAAAATGTTCTCATCTTATAAAAAAACCGCATATAAATGGTTTTTTCCTGTAAAGAGTAAAAGAAATTACGATATGCAAATTCATCGGAAGGAAGAAGGGGACGAAACTCCACAATTTTTCCGTTCTTGAGTTTTAAAGTATTCTTATAGCCTTCCAGAAACAATAGATCTTCTGTCGTGGGCGGTAGCTGATCAGCGAAAATATAATGATGCTTTTTGGCCACTTCGATGAGTTCTTCACGGAATTTTGGATGCGCAATCTGGGCCAGTTCCATAACCCGCTGGTAAATTCCCTTTCCTTTCAGCTCTGCAATGCCGTATTCGGTGACGACAAAGTTAACGTCTCCCCTGGTGGTGGCCACTCCTGCACCTTCACTGAGGTGAGAGACAATGCGCGACACGGTGCCGTTGCGAGCGGTAGACGGCAGAGCAATAATTGAAAACCCCCCCTTGGACATTGAACTTCCGCGCAGAAAGTCAACCTGGTCTCCAATGCCGCTGTAAAAAAGATATCCCATGGAATCTGAACAGACCTGTCCGGTAAGATCGACTTCAAGTGCAGAACTGATGGAAATCAAGTTGTCGTTGCGGGCAATTACCGTCGGATCATTGACAAACTCCGATGATCTGAAATAAAAAGCCGGATTGTTGTCCACATAGCGGTAAATCTTTTCAGATCCCATACACAGTGAAGAAACCACTCTGCCGGGCAGAAGTGTCTTCTTTTTGTTGGTAATTACGTTTTTCTCAAATAAAGGGAGTAGCCCGTCAGTGATTAATTGGGTATGAATTCCCAGGTCCTTTTTACCATCCAGATATTTTAGAATGGCGTAAGGTAGATTGCCGAATCCAATCTGAAGAGTGGCTTCGTCATCCACCAGTTCCGACACGTAATGACCGATTCTGCGGGAAACTTCATTGTCCTTTACCGTTGGCAGCGCCACCACAAGAGGCTCTTCATGGGGCACCAGCCAATCGATATCATCCACGTGCACAAAACTGTCTCCCCAGGTTCTGGGCATCCTTGAATTGACCTGGGCGATGACCATGGCTGCATGTTCAACCGCCGAGCGGGTGATATCAACTGAAACCCCCAAACTGCAATAGCCGAATTTATCCGGAGGGCTGACTTGAACAAGGGCCGCATCCAAACCGATTTGATGGCTGGCAAACAACCTGGGAATCTGGGAAAGATATTCGGGAATGTAATCGATTTTGCCTTCAAACGCTGCCTTGCGCATGGATTGGCTGATAAAAAAAAGCTTTAGCGAAAAACGGCGGATAAAGGATTCATCTTCCACAAACTGAGATAGTGTTGAAGACAGCATCTGATAGACCATTATATCTTGCAAACGCTCGTTTTTGACCATGGCCCTGATAAGATGCTGGGGTTCACCGCAACCCGTTCCGATAAACACACGGCTACCTCTCATGATCCTTGATACAGCTTCTTGAGCGTCAACAACCTTTGGTGCGTAATGACGTTGCCATTCCATTTATTTTCTCCTCATCCGGATAAACCGATCCAAATATATTTGAACATATCAAACATTTCGCTTAAAATCGATATTTTCGTCGCGATTTAAAAATAAAAGACCAACGGGAAAAAGGATGCTTGCAATGTTTTTGAATTCCTGTTGACCATCAGGGGCTGGATTGTTATTCTATTTCTTGACGGTACCCTATTTCTCTAAATCATTTGCGGAACTGAAAATCTGAGGTGCAGCCGTGAAATCGCCCAAGTCCTCCGGAAATTTCAGGCCCTTTAAAAATCTGCAAGCCCTTCTTGAAGAAAAGGCCATCAAACTCAAGTCTGTTTCAACCCCAAAGCCAAATGAACCCAATGGATTAGATGCAATCAAGGTTGATCAGCAACCGGATCGGATAGTTTTTCAAGAAGCCATGGCGGGCGTAAAAAAAATATCCAGATCAAATTGTGTGCTCCCAAGCCATACAGTCTTTAACCATTCAAGTTCTGAAAAAAATCTTGAATATGCTGAATATGAATCCCTGGTGCAGCTTAAGGAGCTCATAAAATACGGAACCGGATTTGTCGTTTCCCTCACACCGGAATATGTCGAAGGCACGGCGAACAAAGTAAGCCCGGAGGTCGCCCGCCGGCTTCACCGCGGATATTTTTCAATCCAGGCACATATCGATCTCCACGGTCTCGGTGTCAATGATGCCCATCAAGTTTTTGACAGGTTTTTAAATAAAAGCATTATGGCGGGCAAACGAGCTGTTTTAATCATTCATGGTCGGGGACTTTCGTCACCCTATGAGCCGGTTCTGAAAGCCAAAGTATATCGATGGCTCACCACCGCCCCTTGGCATAAGTGGGTGATAGCGTTTACCAGCGCCCGACTATGTGACGGGGGAACCGGAGCCACATATGCTCTTCTTCGTCAACAGCCGCTGACAAAAAGATTTAGGAAAAAAAATTGTACCCGTTCATAGGTTCCGAGGCTCGGGGTTTCTTGATCGCTGATTCCTGATTTCCGAATGGGAATTCATTTATAGCTATTTTATTGACAAATGCAGGTTATCATCTTAATTTTAATGGTTTAGCCGAGGTCATTCTAATATCGAATCCCCATCCGGTTTGGGTATCTCCGATGCGGGATTTTTTAATGGCC
>JAFDCA010000222.1 GCA_019313025.1 Deltaproteobacteria bacterium | reverse complement strand
CAGGTATAATAGTCGCTTACCTGTGGTGGTCTATGTGCCCGAAGGCGTTGAAGTCCGGTATCGCATTTGGCGTGCGGAGCCTGAATCAAAAAAGGCCCATGAAGGTTGAGCTATTTTCTTTATATCTAAACGCTGTTTCGTGTGTCCACAATATATTGAGTTTGATCGTCCTTGGTTCAGAATGAGATAACCTCGCCATCTTCTGGGATCAATAAACGGGATGGCCGTTTTAATTCCCTGAAGGATTTTTCCGCTTCCATGCTGCCCGCCTGTTCGAGAGATGGTAATTCCATTCCATACATTGTTGGTCTCAATTGGGATAACCGTTCGAAATCCTTCTTCTGTTATCCGCAGTTCATCATCAGGTTGACACAGAACAGGTATCGTTTTTGACAATGCGGCACTTGCGACACTATCAAAATGATAAGGAATTATTGATTAAATCATATCGATTTGATTATAAATGTTACAAAACTATTGTTGATTTCCTATTTCCGGCTGACCTGAAGCGGTTCTTATAGTATGAAATCCAATCTGGTTTGCAAATGAAGGGGGCAGTATATGAAACTTACTAGAAATGAAATTGAAACGGCTTTAAAGAAGTGGAACCATGCCTGGGACAATCATGACCTTGACGGGGTTATGGATCTCTTTCATGATGAAGTACAATTTGAAAACTGGACTGGCGGAAGAGTACGTGGAAACCACGCACTGCGAAAGGCATGGGCACCATGGTTTGATAACCATGGAGATTTTCGGTTCATAGAGGAGGAAACTTTTATAGACGAAAATGAGCAAAAGGTTCTATACCGTTGGCTACTTGAATGGCCTTCAAATGAAAATGGGCAGGAAGGAAGGCCGGAAAAAAGAAGAGGCGTTGATATAATTCATTTTGAAGATGGCAAAATAATCAAAAAGTTTACCTATTCAAAAACCACAATTGAAATTGATGGAAAACGCTACTCGCTTCACCTTTGAGATTTAATTTTTTGATGGTTATCAGGGCACACATTGGCAAGAAGTGATCATCCTAAGGGCCAAGGAGAGGAGACAATATGGTAGACAACCTGCACAATCCCATGAATGAACCACGTTATTGTGGAATCCCTACGTTTATGAGAACCCCTCATGTAACCGATCTGAACAATTTGGACATTGCCCTTGTTGGAGTGCCCTATGATGGGGCCGTCGAAGCAAGATCGGGCGCACGTCATGGTCCCCGGCAGATAAGAGACATGTCGAGTATGATGCGGGCTATCCACCATGTCACGCGAATCAATCCTTATGAATTGTGCAGGATAGCTGATGTCGGTGATGTGCATTTTAGCCAAATATTTAATATTGAAGCCAGTCATGCTGATATAACAGGTTTCTATGAGAGACTTCACAGTCTTGGAATTGTCCCTTTAAGCGCTGGTGGTGATCACTCAATTACTTTGCCGATTATGAGAGCTATTGCAGCAGATCATCCTGTTGGTATGGTGCATGTTGATGCCCACACGGACTGCTGTGACGAGGAGATGAATTCTAAATACAGCCATGGGACCCCTTTCAGAAGAGCCGTTGAGGAAGGGATACTCGATCCGAAACGAACCATCCAAATTGGAATTCGAGGTGCTGCAAACTCAGATGAATGTTGGACCTTTGGTCCCAATCATGGCATACGTATCGTATACATAGAAGAATTCAACAAGTTAGGGGTTGAAAAGGTAATAGCTGAAGCGAGACGTGTTGTCGGCGAGGGCCCTACATACATTTCATTTGATATTGACAGTATTGATCCGGCCTTTGCACCCGGCACCGGGACACCAGAGATTGGTGGAATAACGACTATTGAGGCACAGGGATTAATACGTGGGCTTAGGGGCTTGAATATAGTCGGCGCTGATGTCGTTGAAGTTTCACCTCCATTTGATACATCAGGAAACACTGCTCTTATTGCGGCAACAATAATGTATGAAATTCTTTGTATTGTTGCCGAAAAAATAATTTCTAAATCAAAAACCAGAAAGGACTAAAGTCCGTTCCTTAATTCCAGGGGTCATCTTAAATAATAAATATTGGCATATCAGCTTTTTTTTCGTCTTGTAGCCTTACCCTGAAAATCTTTCAAAATCTAAAATACCTGAATCTGATTAATCCCTCAAACACCTCAGTTTCGCAAGATCTTCGGCATAACCATAGAGATGAAGTCCCTTGCTTTCCACCACCATCTCGCCATCGCGGACACCGATCTCGCCGGCCATGTATTCTTTAAGGTTCTGAATGGCCGCCAGGTTGGCCGGAAATCCGTTCCAAAGGTCCCAGGAACGGAAATACACAAAAAAGTGCAGTGTATTATTCTGAATGCGGGTGTCGATGGATCGCAAACAGGGGGGATCCAGCAGGGTTAGATCCGAAGGGTGGGCCACCTGTAATACCAGCTGATTATTGCGCTGACCAAATTGTTTATAAGTGGCGATGACCCATTCAATCTGGTTTAAATAGAGCTGACCTTCTTCCTCAAAGACGATCGTACCGTCGACGTCACGCTTATCAACGATTTCAGCATTTCCCTGTTCCCACCAGACCAGTTTGTCTCCGGTCAACGGCACTTTTGTCAACCGTTCACCATACGTATAAGATTCCCCGGGCTCCTTGCGGGCAGACATCAAATATTCAATATAGGCCCTTTCATAGCCAGGGCCGCCGTAAATATAGTCATGCTCCACAGGATTGGGAATACCGCAGGTAGGCGGAATGTCCGGTATCAGCGGGACGGTGGCGGGATAATTTACATGCCCCATAAAATAATCGTATTCAAGACGGGTTTGCCCGGCATAGGAGCCCCGATCGATTACAAATCGTTCGCCGTGGTCGAGAATGTCATTGACTGCCTGAAACCACAGATCCGGTAAATCCCTGGCATTTATTTGGTGAATTTTCATATATCCAACACGCTCACTTCAAGGGCATTATTCTGAATAAACTCTCTGCGGGGTTCAACCTCTTCTCCCATTAAAATAGTGAATATTTCATCGGTATCCACCATATCTTCAATTTTCACCTGGAGCAGGTTTCTTTTTTCCGGATTCATGGTGGTATTCCACAACTGCTCAGGGTTCATCTCTCCAAGACCTTTGTAACGCTGAACATTAATACCTTTTTTGCCTTCTTTGAACAGTAAATCCAGCAGTTCCTTTTTATCCTGGGCCGTACCGGCCGGTTCTTCCTTATCTATTGTAAAAATATTAAACGGTGGGAAATCATGTTGTTTGATATTCTTACCGGTTAACAGACATTTTTGATAATTATTGGAGTAAATCAAACCCCTGCCTATCTTTATGGGTGCAAAGGATTCAGCCATTGGGCCGCTGAGGCTTTCTTCATCCTCTGTGCCGTAATGCCCCGTAACCATCAATTCATAAATACCGCGTGCTTCATTCCAGTTCAGATTATCGACGCAATACCCTTTTTGAATCAACAGGTTTCTTAAATCAGACATCCTGCTCTGGTCTTGCAGAAAATTTTTGTCTTCAACACCCTGATGTATCAAAAGCTCCACCAGTTTGGGCGGAATGCCGCGCTTGGTCAATTTTTCGCTTTGTGAAAAATACTCGGATAAATCACAGATAAAAAGGTAGAGCCGGTGTCCTGACAACTTAATTTTATCCTGACCGGCGGTTATTTCTTTTTGGTCGCATATTTTTTTTAGTATCCATTCATTATAATCGACCTCATCTTTTAGATATTTTTCATTTTTCCCTTTGCCGACCTTAAACAACGGCGGTTGTGCAATGTATAGATAACCTTTTTCCACAATTTCCTGCATCTGGCGGTAAAAAAAAGTCAAGAGAAGGGTTCGTATATGGGACCCGTCGACATCGGCATCAGTCATAATTATAACTTTGTGATATCTGATTTTTTCAATATCATATTCCTCTTTTCCAACGCCCGTTCCAAGGGCAGTAATTATATTTTTTATTTCTTCACTTCGTAGAATTTTATCAAACCGTGCCTTTTCAACATTTAAAATTTTGCCCTTCAACGGCAGGATAGCCTGAAATTTTCGATCCCGTCCCTGTTTGGCCGATCCGCCGGCGGAATCACCCTCGACAATAAATATTTCCCGCAAGGCCGGATCGGAAACCTGACATTCGGCCAGTTTTCCCGGCAGGGTGGCATCGATCAGAGCACCTTTACTCCTGGCAATATCCCGTGCCCGTTTGGCGGCATCCCGCGCCCGGGCGGCATCCACGCCTTTGGCAATAATTTTTCTGGCAACGGCAGGATTTTCTCCAAAAAATTGGCTTAATTTCTCATTGACCAGAGATTCCACCAATCCTTTAACTTCACTATTTCCGAGCTTTGTTTTGGTCTGCCCTTCAAATTGCGGTTGCTTTAATCGTACGCTTATGATGGCCGTGAGCCCCTCTCTAACGTCATCACCGGTAATTTTTTCTTTTAAATTTTTCGGTAAATTACCATTGGTGGCGTATTGGTTGATGGCGCGGGTGATACCTGACTTAAATCCGATTAAGTGAAATCCTCCCTCTACCGTGTTAATGTTATTGGCAAAAGAAAAAAGTTTTTCGGTATAGGTATCATTATACTGAATGGCAACTTCCAACTGCACATCGTTTTTAGCACCTTCCATGAATATGGGTTTATGCAGCGGCGTATGTCTCCTGTTAAGGTATTCCACAAATTGTTTTATCCCGCCTTCAAAAAGAAATTCTTCCTTGGCATCCGAGCGTTCATCCTCGATGATGATCTTGACACCCTTATTCAAATAAGCCAGTTCCCGCAACCGGCGCACAAGAACATCATAGCTGAAATCAGTAGTGGTAAAAATTTGGGCATCCGGAATAAAATAAACCTTGGTTCCCTGTTTGCTGGTATTTCCGGTTACCTTCAATTCGCTGGTCTTTATACCTCTTTCATAGGTCTGGGAATGAATCTTTCCACCGGTATAAATTTCCACTTCCAGTAAACTGGACAGCGCATTGACCACTGAAACACCGACACCATGCAGCCCTCCGGAAACTTTATAAGAATGATCGTCAAATTTTCCACCGGCATGAAGTTTTGTCATAACCACTTCAACAGCCGGAATTTTTTCTTTTTTATGAATACCTACCGGAATTCCGCGCCCGTTATCCGTCACACTGACACTGTTATCCGCATGAATGACCACCTGAATCCGGCTGCAATATCCTGCCATGGCCTCATCGATGCTGTTATCCACAACCTCGTAAACCAGGTGGTGAAGTCCGGCTGTATCTACATTCCCGATATACATGGACGGTCGCTTACGAACGGCTTCCAGCCCTTCCAGTACTTTTATATTGTCTTCGGTATAATTATTTGTGTTGTTTTCTTCTTTCATATTCTCATCGGCATTATGACGCTTAAAAAGGATTTGTCGTTTTCACCCTTTATTTTACAGGGTTTTTCTTCATCTATGATGTTCAATATGATGTTATCATCAT
>JAFDCA010000221.1 GCA_019313025.1 Deltaproteobacteria bacterium | reverse complement strand
TATACATATACCGACCGCCATTTTTTTCATAACGACTCCTTTACCATTTTAAAATGGAAAACCATTGTTTTGCTTTACTGTTGTCTGCACCGTTGAGGCAGACGGCACATATTTCTGTGCTTTTGCGTGAACAATTTCCGACGTTACGGTAATCGCCTTTGGTTTGGTAGGACAGGCGTGCTCGCAGGCACCGCAGCCGATGCAATAATCAATATCGATTTCCGGTAATAAAACAAGCCCCTTTATAACCGGAAAAATCGCATGAGTGGGACAGACCTCGCCGCAGGCACCGCAATGCTTTTTCCTCACATGCACGATACATTTCGCCTTATCCAATGAAACAGTGCCGATTCGGGTCAGTTTCTTTTCTTGCAGCACAAGAGGGGATATGGCGCCGGTGGGGCAGACCCGGCCGCAGGCATTGCAACCAAAATCGCAATGTCCTATCAGGTAATTAAGCTTGGGCTGCATGATGCCGCAAACACCATATTCCAAATAGGCCGGCTCCATTACATGGGTCGTGCAGGCACTCACACAGAGGTGACACGCCGTGCAATGCTGCATAAAATGTGAAAGACTCTTTGACCCTGGTGGCATAATCGGCACTTGTCTGTGTTGTGCTGCTTCAAAAGGTAATAAACGTATAGGAGACAACGCTGACAAAAACGTCCCGCTGACCGCCGCCGTGCTGATCAGAAAGGTTCTTTTAGAAGGAATCCATCGGCCTGAAGATAGGATCGCAGGTTTTGGCTTATAGACCAGCGCCATCTTTTGGCAGGCGTCTAAACAGTTAAAGCAGGTCACACAACGGCTAAGATCGATCTCCAATGTGTCTATATCGATACACCCGGCCTTGCAAACACCTTCACATGACCGGCACGATCGGCATTTTTTTCTGTCGATGACAAATCGAAAAAGAGAAGCCCGGGACACGATGCCCAGAAAAGCCCCCACCGGACAGATCGTATTGCAGTAGCCACGACCTGAAATGATTGAAAATGCCAAAACCATGCCAAAGGAACCGATGGATAGTGCCAAAATTGAAAAAGGGACAGGGTGCTGCTTCCTGACCATTAGGGCATAAATATCGAACTGTTCAAAAACACCGACAATCATGTTGTTGATCCAAAGCACAAGCGTCTTGAATAGATGGGCGGCCATTCTCCCAAAAAGGCTGTAAGGATCCAAAAGATTGACTAGAGCAACTGATCCGAGAATAGCAGTAACAACTGTCAATAACAGTAAACAATACGCGACCACGCGATAGGGTCGTTGGAATGTGTGCTTTTTTCGATAAAATTTTGAAATCCTAATAAAAATATCCTGAAGGATTCCTAAGGGACAGAGAAAGGAACAGTAAAACCGGCCGAAGATAAAGCTTGCCAGAAGGAGAACCAAGAAACCAAGACCGAGCAAATGATTCGGGCTGTTTATAAACTGCAATAAAGACGGTATGAATTGAAAATAGAGTAACGTGTCGGACAGTGCCGTTGATGTCGCTTCATCCCCAAGAAATATCAGCAAAAACAATATGAAAACAGCGGTGGAAATGGTAACACGGAACGTTTTGAGGTTCAATGCTTTTATCCGCCCATAACATGTCTTTGGATATTCAACTCATTCAGATTCATATTGCCGATGTTCAAATCATGTCCCAGTTGGATGTATCGGACGCTTTCAGGTTCCATGCCGTACACCTTGGAAGCCGCAGCATCCACTGCCACAATGTCTTTGGATATCAGCAATGTTTTCTTTAGGGCCACATGTTCCGGAGTACTGCCACGAGGGCCGAAGCGCTGCATGACCCGGTAGGCATCCACGATGTTCAGGTCGGGTTTTTTGAATAGGCAGAAATCGGCGATGGATTGTTCAAGATCGGATTCATGATACTTCATTCGATCCCAGACAACGCCCATCAGGTTTTTCATGGCAATGCTCTGATAGGTGTAGCGATGGTTTTTCAATATGGGAACATTGATGAATACATCGGCTTCCAAAACCAGTTCGTGAACCTCAGTTGAGACCAGTGTCTTGGCTCCGGGTATGGTCACTTTCTGGTAATACTTTTCATTGTCGCCCGGAGCCACCAGCGCACCCGCAGACTTAGCCGCTTCTCCAATGCCGCTCTCTTGATAGCATTTTTGCGCCATGCCGTATGAAGTTTGGGAGACATTATCGAAAACATAGACTTTTTTTGCGCCAGCCCCAAAGCAGTGCCCTATGATGGATTTGACCAGCAGCGGATTGGTGGTAGCGCCGATTTCAGGTTTCCTGGGAAAACTAATGTTGGGTTTGACAAGCACGGTTTGACCTTTTTTCACGAACCTTTTCATGCCGCCCATCATGGTGATGGCCTGATTGAACATGGCATCAGGCTCACCGTTTTTTACAGCCGCAAGATCCGGTGTCTTGAAGACCGCGGGCTCGGCAAATAGTCTGTCCGGCGCACCCCAGAGCAATGAACCACCCACGGCAATTCCGGTGGCCAGGCTCTTTTTCAGAAACACACGCCTTTGCTTGCTGTCTGGTTTATTCATTTGTCGCCTCCCATTCACGCTGAAACCTTACGTTTTTACCGCTGCCGATAACCGCTGTGACCTTAATTTCGACCTCTGCATCCGGATTTACCAGGCCCGTAGTTCCTACGGCGGTCCAGGCCGGATAATTCGATTTAAAAAACTCTAATTTGATCGCGTTGAAACGATAAAAATCGGCCATATTTCTATGATAGGTCACAATTTCGACGACATCGTCCAATCCGGAGCCAGCGTATTCCAAAATTCGTTTTATCGTCAGAAAAGCTTTTCTGACTTTATCTTCAAGGGTTTCACCAACCTCCCCGCCTGCAACCCCTGATACGAATAGGATATTGCCTAATTTTACAGCCGCAGAATACTGGATGTTTTCATAGGCGGATTCAAAACCAAGTGGAATAAGGAGTGTTTTGGCTGTCTCGTTCTTTTTGGCGTATTGATATGCACAACCGGCAAAAAGAGGAACAAACAAGACAATAAAAACCGTTGTAATTGCTGATGGTTTAACTTTCATTCGACCTTGACTTCAACATCCGCACATCACCTCGAAGGGAATCTTTATTCATAATAACCGGCACAGAGAATCGCCTTTT
>JAFDCA010000220.1 GCA_019313025.1 Deltaproteobacteria bacterium | reverse complement strand
CGCACGGGCCCCAGTAATCATTTCCATATTGACTTGGGGGTTATGACCACCCAAAAGCAAGTTCAGATCGTCCAGGGTCATATTGAAGACGCTTTGTCCAAAGGCGCCAAGATCTTTGCCAGATCGCCGGCGCCGGTGGACGTTGAGGGGAATCATGCGATGTCTGCATGTCTGCTTGTGGATGTGACTCATGATATGCTCGTTATGAAAGAGGAGACGTTTGGCCCTGTATTGGCGGTGATGAAAGTAAGTGATATGGATGAGGCCCTGTCTCTGGCCAATGATTCCAAACTGGGATTGACGGGTTCGGTTTGGTCAAAAGATCGAAAAAAGGCAGAAAAATTGGGGCGTCAGATTCAGGCCGGCGTGATTACCATTAATGATCATCTCATGAGCCACGGTCTGGCTGAAACACCGTGGGGAGGATTCAAATCGTCCGGCATCGGCCGGACCCATGGTGCCATTGGTTTTGATGAAATGACGCAGGCACAGGTCATTGTACACGATATGCTGCCTTTTGCCCGCCAGAACATCTGGTGGTATCCTCACAGCAGAAAAGTTTATCAGGGAATATCCGGGTGTATTCAGTTTCTTTATGCCAAATCTCCTGTTCAACGATTTAAAGGTTTGTGGCACCTTTTAAAGATTGTTCCACGGTATTTTACCACTCGATAAATGCTATCGGTAGGCGGAGAATCCGGTAGCTTGATTATCGAATTGAAAGAGAAAGCATTTGAAGCAATTACACGACACACTGGTTTTAATCACCGGCGGCGGAAGCGGCATCGGCCGCCAAATGGCGCTTTTATTTTCAAGAGAGGGGAGCCGAATTATTTTATGGGATATTGACGAAACATCCCTAAACAGCGTCGCAAGAGAAATCAAGAATGCCGGTGGAAAAATCTGGATCTTTGTTTGCGATGTTTCGGATAAAGACCTGGTTTATAAAACTGCTGATCGGATCAAACGAGACATCGGAAAGGTGGATGTGCTGGTCAACAATGCCGGTGTCGTCTCCGGAAAACCTTTTCTGGAGTGCACCGATGAAGAAATTAAAAAGACCATGAGAATCAACATCTTGGCCCACTTTTGGACGGTCAGGGCTTTTTTGCCGGACATGATCGCATCCAATTTGGGGCATCTGGTGACCATTGCTTCAGCCGCAGGATGTATCGGTGTCAGTTCCCTTGCAGACTATAGCGCCAGTAAATTTGCAGCCATCGGTTTTATAGAGTCGATTCGAATGGAACTTCGGAAAACCGGGAGCAACGGTGTCAAAACTACGGTGGTCTACCCATATTATATCAATACCGGCATGTTTGAAGGTGTGAAGACACGTTATCCATTAATTTTGCCTATCCTAGATGAGGGTTTTGTCGCTCAACAGATCGTTCGTGCGGTAAAAAAAGATCGGGAAGTACTGACAATGCCTCCGCTGGTCTATTTCATCCCGCTGCTGAGACTCCTTCCGGTCAAGCTGATGGACCGAATATCAAATGTTTTGGGTATCAGTAGCACTATGGACGAATTTGTGGGCAGAAAAGGCAGATAGGTTGATTTTAGGTCTTGGTCCGGAGCAGATGGTGATATGCCTTGGACAGCTTTATAAATGTGTTGTGGTCGCCGCCTTTGTCCGGGTGAAGCTTTTGAATCTTCTTCCTGTAAAGTCGGACCAGGTCTTTGCGACTCATTTTTTTCAATTCCTCCGGCGTTGTTTGGAACAGTGCGCCGGCCTCTATTAGATTGGCCTTGCGGGATTTAAACGGCGGGCGGTAATCTCTTCGACTGTTGATAAACTTTCGAACGTATTCTTCCATTAATGATTTGGGGGCATAATCGTAATCAAAATACATGACGGCATAACGGACCAGGTATTCATTCAAGCTTTTATCGGTTTCCATGCCCCCCCAGAACGTTGGGTCGCTGTTAAGGCGGCAGATTTCCTCTACGAAATGTTCATCCACTGCCTTTTGATCCAGCATTTTGGGTGCGGATTGGGCAAACCATTGAGTGAAGAAGTCCTGCAGGTTAAAAATAACATATGCATAGGTTTTGTATTCTCTTACCGTGAGAATTGCTTCCATCTCCATAAACATCTGTTCGATTTCATCTCTGGATTTATCCTTTAGAACCTGGAACAACTTCTGAGGCACGCAAGCAATATTGCGCTGATTCGTCTGACCGCATCTTAAATAAAGAATTCGACGCTGATCAAAGATGTGAAACTTTGAGCCGGCCGCCGTTTTTTCTGTCTCTGAAACGTGTCTGGGATTCAGGTTTTTTGCCCGGTTTCGAAAGGTTTCCAGAGATCTCTTGATGTCCGGTTCCAAAAAGCGCCAGAAGATATCCTCTAGTTCATCGTCTTTGGGGTAAACATCCAGATCGTTGAGTTGTTCTTCAACGGACTCGTGGATGTAAAATGAATTTCCACCCGGATAAACGATGTATTGGGCCGGATCAATTCCGAGGTCAAACAAAATTCGACTCAAAAGTCGATTCTTGTATACATAGGATTCTCGAATGGTATAATGTGTCTGACCGTTAATTTTGCGTTTTGCAAGATACAAGATTATTTTTCCTTTTGGCGATCCTGTTTTTGTCACTTAACGTTCGGTTTTATGCTTCTCCAATATAAATCCTTTTGACACGCTTGGATACGCCGCAGGTCAACTCGTAGGGAATTGTTCCGATGCTTTGGGCAACATCCAGAAGTTGAATGGCGTCCCGGGATCCTTCACCCCATATAATCACAGGATCTCCGGGGTTAATCGGGTCATTTCCAACATCGACCATTATATGATCCATAGTGACCCGACCGACCATTGGATAGCGTTTTCCTTTGATCAAAACTTCTCCTTTATTGGTCAAACTGCGTGGAATTCCATCCGCATAACCGATAGGTAATACAGCGATGGCTGTCGGTTTTTCCGATATCCACTTTCTGCCGTAGCTCACCGGAAAATTGGCCGGGATTTTTCGCAAGTGTGCCACAACTGTTTTCAGGGTCATGACCTGTTTCGGTGCTATTGAACGGGATGTCTCTGATGATGGATAGTGTCCGTAAAGGAAAATGCCTGGCCGAACAGCGTCAAACGTGCTTTCGGGCAAATCCAAAATAGCTCCGCTGTTGGCCATATGAATGATCGGCGGTGTTTTACCTTTTGCATTCAATTGGGAAATAATGTTTTTAAACCGGGCCAGTTGAACATGCGCGTAACTTTTGTCCGTTTCATCGGATGTGGAAAAGTGCGAATAGAGTCCTTCCCAAACACAGTGTTTGGATGTCAAAAGTACGCCAAAAAAGTCGGGTTCCCGGTCCAACAGAACGCCGATTCTCCCCATACCGGTTTCGACATTCACATGGACATTTACCGGTTTTTTCGGGTTGGCCTTTTCAATCCAGCGAATGTCTTCACTCCCGAACAGACTGATTCTAAAGCCGATGTTTATGGCATCGGGAATTTCATCCGGGAACAGTCGTCCAAATATCAATATAGGGTGGGATATTCCGCTGTCTCGCAACTCCATGGCTTCTTTAAACTGTGCCACGGCAAATCGTGTATAACCTTCTCTTACCAGGCGTTTGGTTACGGCAACGGCACCATGGCCGTAAGCATCGGCTTTTACCACCGGGATGATCTGAGATGGGGCTACTTTTTCTTGGATGGCGTTTATGTTGTGAACCAGATTGTTCAGGTTAATTTCAGCGAATGTTTTTGTACTCATTGATTCATCCTTTGGGCCATGATTCGATATTTCATAATAAGTCAATAGGTATTTGATATAACCCATACCAGTGGACATGTTGCCGACATCTTCTCAACAGTGCCTATTTGTCCCGCATTAAACGGGGAAGTCGAGGGAGCGCTAACGCGCCATCATTAAAATATAATTGGCTAAAATATTCAATAACTTTAGCTCACTTTAGTTTATTTTAGGCACTTGTAACTTTTTCAGTTTTGTTTACGATCATTTAGGGCTTCAATATCATGTTGTCTATCAGGCGGGCTTTCCCGACTTTTACGGCGAGGGCCATCAGGGCCGGTCTGTCGATGGTTTTCACATCATCAAGGGTTTCCGGATCGCAGATGGTGATATAATCAATTTCTGTCTCCGGGTGGGATCGTATCAACTTTGTTGCGGTATCGATAATTTTAGCGCTATCCCGAAGACCATTTTCGACGAGAGTTTGAGCAGTTTTCAATGATTTGTTTAATGACAGAGCGCTCATCCGCTGATCCGGTGTCAGGTAAGTATTTCGCGAACTCATGGCAAGCCCGTCGGACTCTCTGACCGTAGGGGCTCCGATTACTTTTATATCGAGATTAAGATCACGAACCATTTGGCGTATGACCGTAAGCTGTTGATAATCTTTCTGGCCAAAAATCGTTACGTGGGGTTTAACAATGTTAAACAATTTTGTCACAATGGTTGCAACACCCTTGAAAAATACAGGCCGTGATAGACCACAAAGATGATTCGGAAGTTTATCGAGCTCAACATATGTCTGAAATCGTTCCCCATAAATTTCAGTGGCATCCGGAGCAAACACTGCACTGGCACGTTCTTTTCGAAGCAGTTCGAGATCCCTTTCAAAATCTCTTGGATACGTCTCTAAATCTTCCCCGGGACCGAATTGTGCGGGATTTACGAAAATGCTGACCACGATATCATCGCCGTGTTTTTTACCTTCTCTTATCAGAGATAGATGGCCTTCATGGAGGAATCCCATGGTTGGGACAAAAACAATGGTTTTTCCTTGACGGCGCATCTTATCGGAGCGAACTTGCATTTCTTTGACAGTCATAATTATTTCGATGGCATTCACCTCAACAATTTTTTAAAAACCAACATAGACCAACAGTCATCCAAAGTCAATCAGCGCGTAAATCGCACGAAATGAAATTAAAAACTTGAATAGTCTAAACATTCAACGGGATAAACATGAAACTCCAGTACGATAGCTCTTTCATCCGGACAGGCATGGCAATCAAAGAGGCCGAGCAAAGAGACCATATATGGAGGAACACTAATTGACAAACAGAACAGATATATCCTTTGCAAGATTGAAAACTTTTTGAGAGATACTTCCCAATATAAAATCTTTAATACCGGATACGCCCCTTTTACCCATGACAATAATGTCATAATCGGATTGAGCTTCTTTGATGATATCTCTTGCAACGCCCCTTTTTTTGAGTTCCGCTTTAATGGTGATATTCTTTTCTTCAAATCCGGCATCCAAAAGTATGGATTTGCTTTTTTTCAACGCCTTAGTAACCAATTCTTTCTTTTTTTCTTCAAGCA
Source organism: Deltaproteobacteria bacterium (assembly GCA_019313025.1). The sequence continues at coordinate 864 of JAFDCA010000220.1, read as the reverse complement.
GACAAAAAGAACTTTGTTGGGATGTAAAATAAGGTGTTAACTCCGGACTGTTCATTTCGCACATGGTTGCGGTATCTTGAACAACGTTAAATAGGGTGATTCGGTTATCAGCAGTAAAGGTATTTGCCACAAATTCAACTGCACGTATTGCATTTTCAGAATCATCAATCGCCACCAATATTTTTTTAGCCATCTATCATATCCTCCTTCTTATATGAATACCAGTTTGTGTTCACATTACGTATGCCAGCTTGTGCTGATAACTTCAAGGGAATTTCATATTTCATTTAAAATTCTTAATTAGTGAAAAAATTATCTCCAATTACATAATGTTGATACGAGTATAGGTAGGGATTTGAAGTGAACCAAAGAATTGTGCGGGCAGTTTAACGTCTTGCCCGGGACCAAAAACTACAACCGCTACTGCAGTGTGCAACTCTTGGAATCATAAAACGCTTCATAATACGTCACCCCTTTTGGTTTTTTATTGTGATGTCGATTCTTATATCGCAATGTTTTTTACTTTTTCACCTGCTGATGGAGAAATTGAATAGTATGTATCCGCATTGGCCGGTGAAATCGGTTCATCTGCGACGGATTCTTGGACGTATTTATACCGGCAATGTAAACATGTCCAAAACTCCCAATGTCTCTTGCTGGCGTGATCCAGACAATTCCTATAATAAGGACAAAACACGTTTCTATATCCCTTGGAGTGAATAGGTTTTTTGCATTTATTCATAATTGAACTCCTTAACTAGGATCAGTTGGTTTATTATACCGATGCACATGCCTAAAAATAATACCACAATGTGGCCATGTCAACTTTTTTAGAAAGCTTTAACGGTTGGTTATTTGCGTGTT